>CBDVES010000075.1:0-3864 GCA_965373065.1 uncultured archaeon
ATCTCGGCTCTGCTATTATCAATAAATCAAGAAATAAATAATTTGCGTGGAGAAACTTTACTCCACTCTAAAGAGATGGAGATTTCTTTTTAGTTAAAATTAATCTTTTCACTTTAGAAGGATTTTTAAACCTATATTGTATTTTATATATATTACAAAAGCTATATCAGTAAATAAAATGGGGTTGTTCAATAAAAAAGAAAAAGAAGTGGAAAAAAATGAAGTCCCGACGCTGCCCGAACTTCCAAAACTTCCGGAATTTCCTCAATCAAAAGAAAATAAAATAGATTCTATTCATCAATTACCCAGTTTCCCAACAAATTCTTTTGGAGAAAAATTTTCTCAAAACGCTATTAAAGAAGCTGTGGCTGGGAAAAAAGAAGGTGAGGGGGTTTTTGATGCAGATGAATTTGAAAATGATGAAATTCAAATGAAGCCAAGACCTCTTAAAAAAATAAAAGAATTTTCTGATATAAAAACCACAAAATTTGCTAAACCTTATAGAAAAATGACAAAAAGTTTAGAACCAATTTTTATAAGAATTGATAAATTTGAAGAAAGTTTGGAAATATTAGAAAAAACAAAAGAAAAAATTTCAGAAATGGAAAAAATTCTTGGAGAAATAAAAAGAACAAAAGAAGAGGAAGAACAACAGTTAGAATTTTGGGAAAAAGAAATACAAATGATTAAAGGGCAAATTGATAAAGTAGACAAAAACATTTTTTCCCAAATAGAATGACAAATGAAAATTTAATCCATGTTAAACTCGGATATGATAAAGCACTTGAATCAAAAAAAGATATTCTCTCTTCAGAAAGAGATTTACTAAAAATTGCCCAAACACTCCAAAAATATCATTCTCTTAAATTAGGGGAATTCAAATTGATTTTAAAGTTGCACAGAAAAGCAAAAGAAACAATAACATCAATAAAAAAATTGCAAACTACACTTCCAAAATCCCAGTCTCCTCCAATATTACATGAAAATAAAAAAGTCCCTCTCAAAAGAAAAAATTCTAAACAAGATGATTTGGAATATCAACTTCAGGAAATTCAAAATAAGCTCAAAGCATTAGCCGCCTGATTCTATTTTACAAGAATTTTTAAACTTCCCACTCTTTTTTATAAAATGATAACAAGAAAACAACTAATAAAAAAATACATTGAATTTTTCAAGTCAAAAGAACATAAAGAAATTCCAAATGCATCTCTTGTTCCGGAAAACGACCCGACAGTTTTGTTTACTACAGCTGGAATGCATCCCCTTGTTCCATTTCTTCTAGGACAACCACATCCTCTCGGAAAAAGAGTTATGAATGTTCAACAATGCATTAGAACCACAGACATAGAAAATGTTGGGGATACAACCCACCATACTTTTTTTGAAATGATTGGAAACTGGAGTTTTGGAGATTATTTTAAAGAAGAAGCAATTAAATGGAGTTTTGAATACGGGACAAAAGTCCTAAAATTAAAAAAAGAAAGATTAGCAGTAAGTGTATTTGGAGGGGATAAAAGAGAACCAAAGGTTCCTATAGATGAGGAATCTGCAAAAATTTGGGAATCATTAGGAATTCCAAAAGAAAGAATTGTTTTCCTTAAAGGAGGGATATATGAAAGCAAAGAAAATTGGTGGGGACCTGCAGGAAAAACAGGACCATGCGGACCTTGTACAGAAATGTTTTACTGGTCTTCAAACAAAATTCCAGCACCAAAAAAGTTTGATCCAGAAGACGAGCGATGGGTAGAACTTTGGAATGATGTTATAATGGAATATGTTAAAGATAACCAAGGCAATTATAACCAAGCTAAACAAAAAAACATTGACAATGGAAGAGGAGCAGAAAGAATCCTATCTGCAATTAATGGATTTGAAGAAAATTATCTAACAGAAATCTGGCAACCAATTATTAAAAAAATTGAAAAACTTTCTGGAAAAAAATATAAAGAAAATAAAAAAACCATGAGAATAATCGCAGACCACATCAAAGCTTCATGTTTTATAATTGCCGACGGAGTTTTGCCTTCAAATACAGAACAAGGATATATTTTAAGAAGATTGATAAGAAGAGCAGTAAGATATGGAAGAGAATTAAATCTTAAAAATTTCACTTCAAAAGTTGCAGAACCAGTTTTTAAAATTTATGACGACTATTCAAAACTTGAAAAAAATAAAAAACAAATTCTAGAAGAATTAGAAAAAGAAGAAGAAAAATTTAATTTAACTTTAGAAAAAGGTTTGAATAAATTCAATAAAATCAGTAAAAATAAAAAAGAAATTTCTGGCAAAGATTTATTTTTACTTTATCAAAGTTATGGCTTTCCAATAGAAATGACTCAAGAGATTGCAAAAGAAAAAAATATTAAAATTAATAAAAAAGATTTTGAAAAAGAATTAAAAAAACATCAGGAACTTTCAAGAACAGCGTCGGTGGGAAAATTTAAATCAGGACTTGCTGACAATTCAGAAGCAACTACAAAACTCCACACTGCAACACACTTGCTTTTAGAATCACTGAAAATTATTCTTAAAGATAAAAACATAATTCAAAAAGGAAGCAACATAACATCTGAAAGATTAAGATTAGATTTTTCTTTTCCCAGAAAATTAACAAAAGAAGAAATAAAAGAAGTTGAAGATTTGGTTAATACACAAATACAAAATTCTTGTGAAGTTATTCGCGAAGAAATGTCTCCTGAACAAGCAAGAAAAAAAGGAGCTTGTGGAATATTTGATAAAAAATATGGTGACAAAGTTTCAGTTTATAGTATTGGTGATTTCTCTCGAGAAATATGTGCAGGGCCTCATGTTAAAAACACATGCGAACTTGGACATTTCAAAATCAAAAAACAAGAATCTTCAAGTGCTGGTGTTAGAAGGATAAAAGCTGTTTTAGAATAATCAAATATCCTCAACACTCTCTCCCTCACTTATCAAAACAATTATTGGGTCTGAAGAAGCAGTTACATCCTGGTCTGTTGTAGTTTCAATATAACAGTATCCTGAATTCTGAAAATCTCCTTCATTGCATTTTATGCCTACAGCTTCATGATTCTCCTCGGCAAAATGAAATATTACAACTTCAAACCCAAGTTCCTTTAACAAAAATGCAAGCAAATCAGACTTCTCACTGCACACACCCTCTTCCTCATAAAGCGCTTCATAAGGATATCTCTGATAATCTAATTCCATATCTGCAAATATCACAGTTTTATTTGATGCTTTAAAATAAATATTCTGAACCAGACTTATCGCAATCTCTGCTTGATCCTTTTTACCTTTATCTAAATTCTGAATAGATATAACAAGTGGCAAAAGAAACTCTCTTTGCACAGGGTCATCAATACGCCTTAATTTTAAATCAGCCAAAGAAACAACATTGCCATTCACTGACCTGGAAAGCCCTGCAACATAATTATAAACACCTTCATAAACCTGCAAAAATATAAAACGAGATTTCCGTCCTGCAGAATATTCCAGTTGCAATTCCTTAAGCCCAACTTTGTAATCTGAAACACATTCATCTCCAACCACCAACATATTCTCAGAACAATTGCACACAGATGCTTTTTCAATAAGCTGACCTTTGTCACAATAATACGGCACATTTACCGAGCACTGTGAATAAAGTGTCCCATCCCCGCAAGCAGGAGTTTTTTTATAGTATAAAGAAAAAATATAAATCCCTGCAATCAAAATAAGAATAATAAATATTGAAATTGCCAAAAACTTTTTAGATGCTGATGTTTCAAAAAAAATTCGCAGTCTCTCCATAAAAGTAAACTCTGATATCTGCTCCACATGCTTTTCCTTAACCATAAAATAAAAAATAAAAACAATTATAAAAAACTATCTAAAAAATAA
>CBDVES010000076.1:0-3800 GCA_965373065.1 uncultured archaeon
TCCACTCTCCAATCCCAATCATTAAATTTTCTATTGTAACACTCCCTGCTTTCCAGTCAGTTATGTAAGCCATTATTTCTATAATATCAACTTTCTCCATCGGTGTTTGTGTCTGCTGGTGAGCAAGTTGAAGTTTCACAAACCCCACAACACCCCCTGCTCCGATTATTAAAAACATTCCTAATTTTTTCATTGTTTTGTGGTTAGTTTTTTTCATTTTCTTTCCAATGTTCATTTTTTTATTTTTGGTTTTCATATCTTCTCCTTCAACAAATCTCTAATCTCATTTATTTTTTTCTCACTAATCATTGCAAAAATCTCTTTTGTTTTTACTAAAAAATCCACTGCTTCTTTTTTAATAAATTCCAATTTGTTTTTATCCACTAATTTGCCAGGATAATATTGCAAATCATTTCGAGATTCAAAAGCAGTTTTAATTAACTCAACATCCTCAGGATTATAAAAATCCAACAAAAATCTTTTCATAAATTCAATAGAACATTGGTGGATTTCGCACTTTACTCCAATTTTCATCATTACTGAATACAAACAATAATACATAACATAATATGAAGCTGAAGCTGTCCAAAGCTTGCTTTCATCAATCTTCTTAATTATCTTTAATGATTCTTCAGCCATTTTCAAATATGAATCACACATATTAGAATTAGTTGCACCTAATTCTATCCCGTTTCTAATTTTTAAACACCAATTAATACTTACCATTTTACTACTTCCTCGATAAACTCTTCATATCCTGAAATCAAAATATGATTTTCCAAAATTTCTTTCAGAAGAGGATTTCTCTCTTTCAAAGAGCTGACAAAATCATATTTAGTTCCACCCTTAATACTAATTGTTAAATTATAATCTTTTCCGATTTTTTTAATTTCTTTTTCATTAAACTTTCCAATTATAAATAAATCTAAATCAGAATCTTTTTTTTGTATTCCTTTTGCATAACTTCCAAATACACAAATTATTTTCTTGTTTTTCTCTATCTTATCCAAGACCTGACTAACCTTGGGTTGGTTCTTCAAAAATTCTATTGAATTCTCGACTTCTGCCAAAAGAAGATATTTTTTATAAAAAGGATTTAATTTATTCAGAAAAAAATATCTTATATTACCTCTTGTTTTTGATGAAAGCATACCTGCTTTTTCCAGTTCCTCTAATGTTAAAGCAATATTTTTCTGGCTAATACCAACTTTTTTAATTAACTCTCTGCCATAAATCTCTTTATTATAATCTCCCAAAAATTGCTTTATTATTTCATAATATTTATTGTGTAACATTTTACTCAGTTGTGTAATCCTTTACATATTTAAATTTATTTATTATATTATAAAACACGCCATCAACTTCCCCAGAATAATTAATTACCCATGAATAATCTGCTCCTTCTAATTCCTGCATTAAATTATTTAATTCTTGTTCCAGCTCTGTGATTCTCGGGTCTGTTTGAGCACTAACAAAACCAACTAAAAACAAAACCATTGCAATTAAACCTAACACCCCTACTAATCTTTTATTTCTCTCACCATTCTTTTTTATATTTTTACGATTAACTTGTTTCATCTTCACTTTTTTAATAAAACAAAAAGAAAAACATAATTAATAAATTTAACTAAAATGCCTGCTCAGCCATTTGGTCTTATTTTTATATTTGCTCTTCAAATAAAAACCATAAACCAATCCCGCAATTAACCCTCCAAGATGTGCGGTGTTTCCAATTCCCAAATTAGTTGTCACAGAAACCATCCATAAAACAATTAAAATTCCAGGCCCAGCATATTTCATCTTTATTGGGATTGGTATAAACATAACATATACAGGAAGATTAGGAGTAAGAAGAACTAACAATCCAACTAATCCAAACAAAGCTCCTGATGCTCCAACAGCATAAGCATTAAAATCATTTGGAAAAACTAAAGAAGATAAAACAAAAAACAAACCTGCAAATAATCCTGCTGTTAAATAAAAATATAAATATCTTTTAGCTCCTAAAATTTTTTCAACTAATCCCCCAATAAAAAACAAAGAAAGCATATTTGCAAATAAATGAAACCACCCGCCATGCATAAACATACTTGTCAAAAAACTCCACAAATATTCTCCCTGAAAAATGTTTGAAGGTTTTATTGCTATAGAATCAATAGAAATCACTTTTAATGAAATTAAAACACTAAAAAGAATAAAACAAATCAAATTAATTAAAATCAAATTTGTATTCACACTAAAACCGCCAAAAAAATTCCTTTTTTGTTTCGGGGGAACTTTATAAATTTTAATAGACATTTTATTTTTTAAGAACCTTTTTCTTTTTCACAGCTTTTTTCTTGGGTTTAGATTCCTTTGTTTTTGATTTTAATTTCTTTCTCAATAATTTCTTCTTAAGACCTATTCTCTTTTTTACTTTTTTCAAAGTCTTTTTAATTTGTTTTTTTATTGGTTTTTTCTTTTTAATCATTTTTTTCTTCACTGATTTTTTCCTAACAACTTTCTTTTTGGATTTGACTGCCTTTTTACCCTTAATTAAAGTTTTCTTTTTAACAACTTTTTTCTTAGAAATTTTCTTCCTTGCCTCTTTCTTTTCTTTTTCTTTTTTCTTATTCTCTCTAATTCTTTGCTTTTCTATTTTTTCTTTTTCTTTTTCAATCTCTATATTAACAAGATCCAACTCCTTATTTGCTTTATCATGATTTCTTTTAAGCTCCCTCAATAATTTAGTATTATCCTTCATGGTAAACACTTCCCCGCATTCATTGCATGTAAAATTGTGCAGCAAAGCATTTTCTTCATTAAATTCTATATTGCATTTTTCACAAACATAAAATTCTTTTGTTTCCCTGCTCTTTATTTGTGAATTTATTTGGTCGATTTTCTTCTTCAAAATATTTTCCAAAAATTCTAAAGATTTCAAAACTTCGATTTTCCAAAAATAAGTATACCATCCCTTTTTCTTATCTTTTTTTCTTATTGAAGAAACCAATCCCTGATCAGAAATTTTATAAAGAATATTTCGTGTTTGATTAATCGTAATATCCAGTTTTTTAGCAATAATAAATTCATTAACATGTTTTTTTGTATGAAGCAAATCTGCTATATCTTCTGCCTGTTTTCCGACGATAATCCCTACAACCTCTCTAAGAAATTTATTTAACATTAAAATATTAAATATAACTTAAATAAATACCTTTCGGTTTTATTTTAATGTTGGTTATTCTCTCCAGTGGTTTTGGGCGAATAGAAATCATTGATTTAATCTTGTTTCTATTAAACATGACATCCTCCGCACCCTAAAGGAGTGCGGTTTCCAGCGGGGAGTTTTAGATAAATTCAGTGCCATGGTGAACTGATTGATTTCTCACATATTCTTTTACAACATCCAGCTGAACAAATCCGACTGTCGACGCAAATTTGCCTCTGCTCCACAAATGACCTTTTGGATAACGAAGTCTTGCCTTCGGGTGAAATTTAAAAAACAAAAACGCAGAACCTCCTTTCAAAATCTGCAAAGTTTTTGAAGCAGACATTACAAAATTTACCTTGACAACATAGTGCACATGGTCAGGCTGAACATCCATCTCAATAATTTTCACATTGTTTCTCGACGCTGATTTACGAATACACGCAGTTATCAAATTTTTATATTTTAATTTTCTAAACATCTTGTAACGATATTTAGTACACCATTCAAGATGCAACATCACAACTCCGACGCTGTGGTTAATTTTTTTATATTGGTTTACATTCATTTGGATTTCCATTTTTCCTCCAGAGCATTCGCTAAGCGAATG
>CBDVES010000077.1:0-3755 GCA_965373065.1 uncultured archaeon
TTTGAGCAAAAATTAACTGATTTTGCTGAATACCTTGCATAGTATTCACTACAAATTGAGGAGTATAATCTTCAAATTGCTTAACTCCATTAAAGAAATCCTGGACTTTTTTGTTATCTATATCTGCAGTCTTCGGATGCAAAGTTTCTGCCTCATGTAAATTAAAACTATTATCAATTACAAACCATAAACCATCTGCAGAATAAACATTTAGCTTTTTCCCTTCTTGATTATATTGTTTAGCTAAAGAATTCTTTATAAGAGAATAATGCTGTCTTGAAACTTTAAACATATATTTGCTTGCTATTTTAAAATTAGCCCCTAACATCCTCTCTAAACTTCTAATAAGAACTATAAGATCATGAATTGCATGTTGCTTAGCTTCTTCAGCAGTGTCTGAAAGATAACTTGATTTTTCATAAATAATTACTGATTTATTAGTCAGCCAAATCTTGCGTCCTCTGAAATTTATTGACTGCCCTCTAACAATCCCCCCAAATTTTAATGGCTTGAAATTTATATTTTTCTTTAAAAAAACTTTTTCTCTATTTTCCCAGTTTCTCAATTTAGGAAGCTTTAATTTAAATTGAAAAGCATGAGCTCTTACTTTATCTGATTTAAAGAAGTTTGAATACTTTCTTAGTTGTTGGTAAGTTACCTTAGTTGTTTTTTGAACTTCTTGTGGATTGAATTCTTTGCAGATTTCCCAGACTCCATAACCTATTCTTTCAACAAAACCAGAGCGTTTTATTATCGATAAATGATATTGTAGGGTGCTTTTCTTAATATTAAATTTCTCGCATATCTTAGATGGTCTCAGCCCTGCTTTTATCTGGTTGTATATAAACAAGTTCAAATTTGAACTTCTAGTTGTTTTTTGAACTTCTTTAGAGGGCATTTTTTATCCCTCCATGAAAATTTAGCTTAGAAAAATAATTGTTGATGATTAAGGTGACCCTTTTGTGATATAATTGGCTGTCTGATTTCTTGTGCCATATCTTTTTGAGTATAGATTTATTTTTAAAGGTTGGGATGATGGAGAGTTATGGAAATTAATGTTGGAATAAGAAGAGCATATGTATATTGTCATGGAGATAAAAAAATATTTGCTCCTGAAAATTATGCAACTATTGAAATAGGGCTTAATGATTGGAATAGAGCACTGTTTGAACTTCATAAACTTTGCAATTCTGAAAGGACAATAAGAAAAAAAGCAATTGTATTGTCAAGTGATTCCAAAAGAAATGAGGCAGATATTTTTTATAAACCCAGTGTATTAAAGATTTTTCCAGCAGAAAACAGGCAGATTTCTTCAGGATATATTTTAACTAAATCTATTAATAAAAAAGATGCAAACACTACTACCAGAAAATTATTTGGATGGAATTTTCAAAAATTAGAAAAAATTGTTGATACTCCTGAAACAGAAATTCTTATTGCTGGAAATTAATTTTTTATTTAATCTCAACACATTCTTTTTTGTTCTTAAATTTTTAAAAATAAAATTTTATCTTAATAAGATTTCAAGAAAATAAAAAAGGGCCAAAACCGAAGTCCTAACCCTCTTATCTAACCGAAGTTAGACAAACTATTAACAAATCTACACTATTTAAAACTTTCTTACCCCCAAAAAATTATAAAAAGGGTGTGTAATTCTACAACTTATGAAAACAAAAACAATTAGAGAACTTGAAGAAAATTATGATTTAGAGTTGGAGAAAATTATTTTTAAAATTAAAAATAAAAAATGTAAGTTGGTTTTGCTGCAGTTTCCTGACGGACTCAAACCTTATGCAACTGCTGTTGTTGATTATCTGGAAAAAAATACCGACGCTGACTTTTTGATTTGGCTTGGGGATTGTTTTGGTGCATGTGATACACCTATCTTAGGGAAAGAGATAGAGAAGAAGATTGATTTGGTAATTCAGTTTGGACACAACGAGATGATGCCGAGGTTTTAGAGAAGCGACAAATTAAAAATATTCATAACGGCTTTCCTAGAGGGAAGGGGGGATATTTATAGTAAAATTTACATTAAGAGAAGTATATTTTAAATCACAATAAATAATTTAAACAAATTCTTATCCAACAGATTATGCCAGATAATAGATTTGAGTACATAGCACCAAAACGATTTGGAGAACAAATTCATAAAGATATTGCTTTAATATTAATTGATATTTCATTTGAGACAATACTAAAAGGTATTGGAAATATTAAAAAAAGTGGAGATAATTGGATATATCCACTTGGAGATATTTATTTAGCTAACGAGATTATAATTAAAAAACACATGGAGGAACTTTCGCAAAATGGATTTGAATTTGTTTCTGGTTGGCAGAAAAATGTTGCATATAAACAAAAATTATCAAGTCTGGTTTTTTCTAATGATTGCTGGATAATTGATTTGCATAACAATCAAAGATACAAACATGCTGAAAAAAATGTGGATTACAAGATAATTAAACCTTTTTCATTGAGCATGGATTTAGTACCTCTTTCTTGATAAAAAGGAAGTGTTAAATCAAAGTCATCAAAAACTTTTTAAATTTGTTTTTTCTCCCAATCTAATGAAAAAAATAATTCCTTTGATATTAATAATTTTTTTAATAATTGCAGGAGGTTTGATTTTTAGTCAATCTGCGACAGGGAATGTTCTTGAAGGGGAAGATGTTTATGTGGTTTATTTTTACGGCAAGGGCTGTCCTCATTGTGGGGGTCTTCAATCTTTTTTAAATAAAGTTCAGGAAAATTATCCTTCTTTAAAAGTTGAATCTTATGAAATTTATTTTAACAATAAAAATCGGCAGTTGTTTGAGGATTTAAGTGACGCATTTGGAACAGAAATTCAGGGTGTTCCGACAACTTTTATCAACGGGAAAGTTCTTGTTGGGTTCAGCAGCTCACTTGGAAAATCTATTGAAGATGAAATTAAAACATGTTTGGCAAGTGGCTGTGAAACTCCTTTAAATAAATTAAATGACAATGGATTAAATAATGTAACCCATATCATTGAGGAGAGTTCTCCTACTGAAAATCCTGAGAAAACAGAATTAAAAAAGAAACTAACTATTCCTGCTGTAATTTTTGCTGCGATTGTTGACGCTATAAATCCCTGTGCCTTTGCTGTTTTAATAATTTTAATGACTACAATTTTGGCTTCGTCAAACAGAAAAAGAGCTTTGCTGACTGGTTTAATGTTTTCCTTGGCTCTGTTTATTTCTTATTTTTTAATGGGGCGTGGTTTGTTTAGCGCAATTCAGGCTGCTGGATTGACCAGATCTTTTTATATTGTTGTTGCTTCTATTGTGCAAGGCGGGATTATTCAAAGGGTTGAAAAGCAAATTTCCAATTAAAGATAATACATTTTTTATCATATTTATTTTAAAGAAAGTTGAGGTAGATTGATGGATAACCAGCGATTGCGAATTGGTTTTATTTCGACACGATTGTCGGGAACGGACGGTGTTTCCCTTGAGACCAATAAGTGGGTGAATGTCTTGCAAGGGTTGAGACATGAATGTTTTTGTTTCTGCGGAGAATCTGACTGGCCGGAAGAGCGCGTGCATATGGTTCCGGAGGCGCATATGAGACATCCAGAGATCTTAAAAATTGATGAAACGCTTTTCAAAGATAAAGAACGCTCCGGAGATACTGGCCGAGCAATTCACAAACTTAAGGAACATTTAAAGGCTGGCTTGTATCGGTTTGTGCAGAGGTTTGATTTGAATCTTCTAATAGCAGAAAATGCATTG
>CBDVES010000078.1:0-3703 GCA_965373065.1 uncultured archaeon
GTTTAATGGAGAAGGCGGTGTGAATGTTTTGGTCTGCACTGATGTTGCAGCGAGGGGACTTGATATTAAAAAAGTTAGTCATGTGTATAATTATGATTTGCCAAAAGCAAGTGAAGATTATATCCACAGAATTGGCAGGACTGCACGAGCCGGGAAAGAGGGGATTGCGATTAATATTTTGTGTAGTCGGGATTATGATAATTTTAGTAATATTTTAATGGATGAAAAATTAAAAATTGAGAAAGCAGTTGTTCCACATTTTGAAAGGGTTAGGATAATTGTTGATTCTCCAAATAGGCGGGGGAATTATGGTTCTTCGCGTGAAAGGGGTTTTAGTAGGGAGCAAAACAAGGGGAGTAAAATTAATTCTGGCAGAAGATATAGTGGGACAAAAAGATATGAAAAAAATTATGGTCAGAGAAAATTAAGCCATCGTCAAGGAGGAGATAAAAGAAGTTTTAGAAGTGGAAGGAAAAATAGTTCTCATGGCGAACATAATAAAAGAAGTTTTAGAGGAATGAACAGAAATAGTAATCAAAGAGATAAAGGAAGATAATAAATTTTAATTTCTTTTCCCCCTAAACTCAAACAATCTCAACATTCATCCTGCCAAGTTCTTGTTTTAACATATTCATTAATTCTTGTTTATTTGTTTTTAATTTCTCTTCTCTTTTTTCTTCTTTAACTTTTTCTATTTTCAAATTATCAATCTCCAATCCAGTTTCTTTGATCTTAAAATATATTTCCGGAGTTTCATCTTTTTTTATTTCCTGTTCGTGATTTTTTATTTCTTCTAATTTAAAATGTATTTTTTTTATCTTTTCTAAAATTGCATTATTATTTAATTTAGATTCATCTAATAAACTTATAATTAATTTTCCATTATCTTTTGTAAAGTGCATATAAAAATCTTCCTTATAATTTTTCACCATTCTCATTTGTTCTTTATTTATATGAAAAAAACCAGCCAGAGCTTTAAAATCAAGAAGTTGTTTTAATTCTAAAATATTTTTTTTTGATTCCTCTTTAAGTGATTTAATTTTTTTCTGTTTGTCTAAATTCTCCAGATAAGCAGGACTTGTCTTAATTTCCTCTAAATTTTGTTTTAAAATTATATTTTCTTCTTTTTTCTCACTTATTTTTTTATTTAAATTTGATTTTTGTTCACTAATTCTCTCAAGAGTTTTATTGATTGAATTAATTGTATTTAATTTTTCTTTGATTATCAAAAGATTCCTAAAAAAATCTACAATATGTTTGCTCTTGTCAAAAGTTTTCAGTGAATTTGTAGAAAAAACTTTCAGGATTTCTTTTATACCTGCCATTTCTTTTACAATTAAAATTGTTGCCCTTTCATAATTTTTAAATGATTTTTTATTAAAATCAAAAAAAATCTTATTTATTTTCTCAATAAATTTCTCTAGTTTGGGTTCTTTCAGGTTCTTTAATTTTTCAATTAATTCTTCCACAGATTCCACATATTTCTCTCTGCTGTCAGATACAATATTTTTAATATGTTCTTTCTCTTTTTTTGCATCAACATCAAAATTCTCCAAGATTAATATTTTATCTTTAAGCTCGTTGATAAAATTCTCAATCTTCTTCTCAACCTCAAAAAGAATCTCTTTTTCCTTAATCTCATTTTCTTTAATTTTATTTTCAATCCAATTTTCAATTTCAGAAAAACCAAGCTTTTCAATAACAATTTCGTCAATCTGGTCTTTCTTAGTTATTTTTTTAAAAAAATTAAAAATGCCCATTTTATCTTTTAGAAATCTAGATATTTAAATTAAACGCCCCAGCCGGGAGTTGAACCCGGGTTATATCCGCGACAGGGATATGTCTTAGCCGTTGGACCACTGAGGCACATCTAATTATCATTATCAAAATTCTTTTTTAAAACTTACTATTTACAAAATAAAAAAATAAAAATAAAAAATTAAACCAACTTGTTATAAAGCCATGCAAGTACAAAACCGCCGACAAATCCGTCGATAAATCCGTAAATTGCTCCTAAGAACATTCCGGTAATTGTTGTGCTATACCCAAAATAAAATAATGCTGTCAAGTCCACTAACTCTTGTCCTGTTCCCATAAGAATCACCCATAATGAGAAAAACACCATAGACACAGCACACAAAATACCCAAGGCAAGCCCAAACGCTTTTGGATTTAAACCCGCCTGTTTTGGTTTCATCAACGCCTTCACTATTCTCTTCACTCTCTTTTTTGCCATTTATTTCACCTCCTTTTATTTTTAATAACTTTAACGCCGTTCATATATTTCCATAACACTTTTGGGATTTTTACACTCCTGTCTTTTTGCTGGTTGTTTTCAAGAATGGCGACCATTATCCTTGATGTTGCAAGGACAGTATCATTTAATGTGTGAAGAATTCTACGATTGCCTTTTTCATCAATTGATTTTATATTTAATTTCCTGGCTTGATAATCTGTACAATTTGATAAAGACACAATTTCTCCATAATTTTTTGTTGTGGGTCTGTAAACTTCTAAATCTGCACTTTGGTATTTCCAATCAGCTAAATCTCCTGTGCATAATTGAAGAACTCTGTAAGGAAGTTCCAGCTCTTTTAAAATCTCCTCTGAATTTTTCAGCAATTCATTATAAAGTTTTTCAGAATCTTCTGGCTTGCAAAAAATAAATTGCTCTATCTTGTTAAATTGATGTGTTCTCCAAAGACCTTTTTCATTTATCCCATGGGCCCCAATCTCTTTTCTAAAACACATTGAATATGAAAAATATTTCCTTGGCAATTCTGATTCCGGAATTGCATCATCTGAATGCATTGCTAAAAGAGATTGCTCTGCAGTGCCAATTAAATTAAGCCCCTCTCCTTCAATAGAATAAACTGATTCTTCAATCGTCTCTTTATCCATTGACGCATAGATTGATTTTTCATTTAACATCAACGGAGTTTCAATATACTCATAACCTTTTTTTTGCATGAAATCTATTGCAAATTTAATCAATGCCTGATTTAACAAAGCTAATTCATTTTTCAGATAATAAAAACCCTTTCCAGAAACTTTTGCCGAAGCATCAAAATCCCCTAAACTCAAAGTCTCGATTAATTCTACATGATTTTTTACAGGAAAATTAAACTTTCTTATTTTACCAACTTTCTTAATCTCAACATTTTCTGAATCGTCTTTTCCTATTGGAACAGATTTGTGAATTATATTCGGAATCTTATACATAATTTCTCTTATTTTTTCTTCTAACTTTTTTCTTTTAACCTGCAACTTTTCAATTTTCCCGGGAATCTTTTTTGCTTTTTTTATCAACCCAGACCAATCTTTTTTTTGCTTTTTTAATTGATTAATTTCCTTGGAAATATTATTTCTTTCGCTCCTTAAACCATCTTCCTTATACTTTAACTTCCTCCACTCTTCATCTAATTTTTTTACTTCATCAACCAAGGGAAGTTTTTTATTTTGAAATTTCTTTTTTATATTTTCCTTTACCAATTCAGGATTTTCTCTGATTAGTTTTATATCTATCATTCTAAAACAAAAGAAATGTTATATTTAAAGTTATTGAGGGTTTGGAAAATCTTTATAAACAATCTTAACTAAATTAATTCATGGCGGAAGTGGTGAGTTTGATTGTAACATTTTATAATTCGTTTTTGTCGGCGTTGCCTCTGTGGGCTCAGAATTTTATCAACTTGTTTTTGAT
>CBDVES010000079.1:0-3622 GCA_965373065.1 uncultured archaeon
ACTGTACCCGGTTTTGTACCCAATAAAAACATTCCTAAAAACAAATACCTATAAGGTCTATTAGGAATATTGACCTTTGTTTTAATGATGGGGTTTTGATTTTTGTAGATCCTGCTTATAAATTAACAGAGAGATTTAAAGAATATGGAACAAGATAAAATGACAGAACAAATATTACTTACGTTTAAAATATTTGACTTATATGATTTAACAGAAATAAAAATAAATGACCCTGGGTTAAAAGCCGTGATAAATCTTGAGCCGAAATTAATTTTGAAAAGTCAGGGAAGAAATGTTGGGAAACTTGGGCAAATTAAAGTAAATATTGTTGAAAGGTTAATGAACAAACTTGCTGTTGCAGGGCATCGTGGCAAGAAACATAAACTTGGAATTGGACATACAACTGGCAAGTATTCTAAAAATATGAAAATTGTTTTAGAGGCATTTAAATTAATAGAGAAAAGAACCCAGAAAAATCCTGTGGCTGTTTTGGTCAGGGCAATTGAAAACTCTGCTCCGAGAGATGAGACAACTGCGATTGAATATGGCGGGGCAAGATATCCCCAGGCAGTTGATGTTTCACCGTTGAGAAGAGTTAACCTGGCTTTAAGAAACATTATTCACGGGGCTTCAGACAAGGCGTTTAACAAAAAGAAAACTATTGCTCAGGGATTGGCTGATGAAATTGTCATGGCCAGTGAAGGAAATCAGGAAAGTTTTGCGATTAAGAAAAAGAGGGAAAGTGAAGCACAGGCTGATTCAGCGAGGTAAATTTAATTTTTCAGCATAACAATTTTTAAAAACATTAAATTCTTTTTAATTTATGGCAGCTACAATAACTGGATATTATCCTCCAAGACCAATAGTCCCGTATCCTGTTGTTAGAAAAAGTGCTCCGAAAAAAGGATTTACTTTTCTAAAAAATTTAAAAACAGAAGAAGAACAAATTAAATTTTTTAAAGAAAGTTTGCGCAAATCAGTAGACCTCCCCTACGAAAAAGTTCCAAAAGGTTTAATGGATATTCGAAGAGTAAAAGATAATGATGTTTTATTTAAAATAGATAGAGAAAATGAAATAATTTTTGGAGTTGAAAGAGATGTCAAAAAATGGACAGAAACTGTAATCACGGTTTACAATTACCATCATCATAAAAAAGGATTTGCATTAAGAGAAGTCGCAAAAATTAAAGGTTCGTTGGTGGATATTGTTGTTTGATGGATTTAAAATTAACCTAACAATAATTTTATAAAGTAAATCAGGGATTTTTATTACAAAACTTAGAAAAGTTTTATAAACCATTTTCTCAATTAAATTATATTTTAAAATGCCAGAAAAAGATATTGCAAAATTAATGAAACAGCAGGATAAGATTAGAAACATCGCGATTGCTGCGCATATTGACCACGGCAAGACCACGTTTTCTGATAATCTTTTGGCTGGAGCAGGGATGATGTCTGAAGAGGTTGCAGGCAAGCAACGGGCATTGGATTTTCACGAGGACGAATCTTCACGGGGAATTACAATTGATTCTGCTTCAGTGTCAATGATTCACAATATTGGGGGAGAGGATTATTTAATTAATTTAATTGACACTCCAGGACATGTTGATTTTGGAGGAGATGTAACACGAGCAATGAGAGCTGTGGACGGAGCAATAGTGTTGTGCTGTGCTGTTGAAGGAATTATGCCCCAGACAGAAACTGTTCTTAGACAGGCGTTGAAAGAATTAGTAAAACCGATTTTGTTTATTAATAAAGTTGACAGATTAATCAAGGAAGTTAAACTCACTCCTCAGGAAATGGAAAAAAAGTTTGTCAAAATTATTGAGCATGTTAATGAATTAATTGAAAACATTGCGCCCGAGGGTTACAAAGAAAAATGGAAAGTGGGTGTTGGCGAAGGAAGTGTTGGGTTTGGCTCGGCGTTTCACAACTGGGCTTTGAGTTTTCCCTACATGAAAGAAAAAGGAATTACATTTAAAGATGTTATTGATGCTTATGAAAATGATAATTATAAAGAGTTGGCAAAAAAAGCTCCGTTGCATGAAGTTGTTTTGGAAATGAGTGTGAAACACCACCCAAATCCTGTTGATGCTCAAAAATACAGAATACCAAAAATTTGGCACGGCGATATAGAATCCAGTCTTGGAAAATCACTAATAAACTCAGATCCGAAAGGTCCTCCTGTTTTTGTGCCGATTAAAATTGTTGTTGATAAAAATGCAGGGGAGATTGCCTGCGGAAGATTGTTTTCAGGAACTATAAAACAAGGGGATGAGGTTTATATGAATCTTGCAAAAAGAAATGTGAGGGTTCAGCAGGTTTCTGTTTACAAGGGTGCGCAAAGAGTTATTGTTGATGAAGTGAGCGCCGGAAATATCATTGGTATTGTCGGGTTAAAGGATGTTTTTACCGGAGAAACTGTGAGCAGTGCACCAATGGAGCCATTTGAAGCAATTAAGCATTTATTTGAGCCAGTTGTTACAAAATCAATTGAAGCCAAGAAAGCAGCAGATTTACCGAAGCTGGTTGAGGTTTTAAAGCAAGTTGCAAAAGAAGACCCTTCTATTAAAATAGAAATCAATGAACAAACAGGCGAAAGTTTAATGTCTGGAATGGGAGAACTTCACCTGGAAATAATTGAAAACAGAATCAAAAGTGAAAAAGGTCTGGATGTTCAAACCTCGGCTCCAATTGTTGTTTACCGTGAGACAGTAGGAAAAGAATCTGAAGCTGTGGAAGGTCGGAGCCCAAACAAGCACAATAGTTTTTATATGAAGGTCGCGCCACTTGAAGATAATATTTACAACGCTATAAAATCAGGGGATATTCCAGAAGGGCGTGTGAAGAAAAAAAGCCAGACAGTGACAGATGCGTTTGCTGCACAGGGCTGGAGCGGGGATGAAGTAAGAGATGTTCGTGATGTTTACAAAGGAAATGTATTTCTCGACGAGACCCGGGGGGAAGTCCACATTGGAGAAGTTATAGACATGGTATTAACTGCTTTTGAAATGGTCATAGACCAAGGACCTTTGGCAAGAGAACCCTGCATGAAAATGAAAGTATCCTTGATAGACATTCGTTTGCACGAAGACGCGATTCACAGAGGACCGGCACAGGTTTATCCTGCTGTGAGAGAAGCTATTAAAGGTGCAATGGCTAAAGCAAATTCAGGTTTGTTAGAACCATTGCAGATTCATGTTATTGAAATGCCTGACAAATTTTTGGGAACTGTAACAAAATTAATCGGGGGAAAGCGAGGTCAAATGATTGATGTTCAGCAAGAAGGAACTAACTCAGTTATGAAAGCCAAGTTGCCTGTGGCAGAGATGATTGGATGGAGCAATGATTTGCGTTCTGCAACAGAGGGCAGGGGAACATCGTCAATTTTAGAACAGGAGTTTGAAAAAGTTCCAATGAGTTTGCAGAAGGATGTTATTAAGAAAATAAGAGAGAGAAAAGGATTGAGTGAGAATCAGTAAGTCAAACACAATAATTCTTAAAAACAAAGATTTTGTTTTAAACAAATGAATGAATCAACAAAAAAATTAGAAGAGCATGATTTTATTTCCCTAACAAAAAAACCCCTTTATGATTTAGCAAGATATACTTTTTGTAATAA
>CBDVES010000080.1:0-3567 GCA_965373065.1 uncultured archaeon
GAAACAAAAAGTACTTAGATCTTTTTCATAATAACATTTTAAAAAGAGAAGTGAAAAAAATAAAACAGAAAATCATTTATTATAAAGAAGTATTTAGTCTTGCGAAAGAAAAAGCCAAACAAAAATTATGTGAAGAAAAATGGATAAATTTAGATTCACCAATAGGGATTGTTGTATATCATAATTATACTGAATTTTATATATGGCCAAAAAAAGAAATTGTGATTCAAATAGAAGACAAAGAATTAGCAAATTCCTATAGAAAATATTTTCAAGTTTTATGGAAACAAGCTAAGTTTTAGTGACTAATTTATATATTTCCTAAATCAAAGTCTGATTTAATTTTTCCAATGCGATTTCATTTACAATTTCTTCTATGTAATTTGATTCTAATGCAAACCCTAAACTTTCTCCTCCGCCGACTTTGAAATTGTTAATACCTATGACTTTGCCTTGCTTGTTTATTAAAGGCCCTCCAGAATTTCCAGGGTTTAATGCAGCGTCGGTTTGAATATATGCGTCAACCCCGCTTGGTCCTGGTCTGTGGACTGCTGAAACAATTCCTTCTGAAACAGAGAATTGCAAACCTAATGGATTTCCAATTGCAATTACTTTTTCTCCTATTTGAACATCATCTGAATCTGCGAGTTTTAGTTTTTCAAAATCGCCTTCTATTCTTAGCAATGCAATATCAAAATTACTGTTGTACCCGATTAAATTTACTGAATATGTTTCGCTGTCGTAGGTGAAAATTCCTGCTGATTTTGCATTTTCCATTACATGGTAGTTTGTTACAACATATCCTTCCCGGGCTATAATAAATCCTGTTCCCTGGCTGATGTCTGTTCTTATTGTTACAACAGATTTGATTGCGTCTTCAATGATTCCTGAAAAATCCGCACTTGCCGAGGCTTTTAGCAAATTCATTTCCTGCCCCATTGAGCCAATTTTTATATCCAATAAATTTACTGTTTCCTCCAAAGTTGTTTTTGTCTGAATTAAATTCTCTGTTAAAGTATTTATGTTGCTTTGTGTGTCTTCTTTTAATTCCCTTATATCTGATTCTACCCTATTGTAACTTAATTGCAATTGCCCATATAAAATATATATAAAGACGCTGTTTGCTATTAAGAGTATTATTAAAAATGTACTAAAACTTCCAATTATTATTTTGTGGTGTTTTTTCATTGCCATCTTTTAATATGCTAAAATCTCAACATATAAAAACTTAACTTTTTTATTATTTTTATGGGCCTATAGTTTAACGGATAAAATTTCCGGTTTCGGAAATCAAGTTTGCGAAATTTGATGTGAACAAGTTTTGAAAAACCCGGTTGATGGGGGTTCGATTCCTCCTGGGCCCGTTTATTTTAATTCTTTCTTCAAAACTTCCCTTGCAGTTTTATAATCAGCCCTCTTATCACTTGCTTTCATTACCTGCCCAATCAAGAAATTTAAAGATTGTTTTTGTCCTGATTTATAATCTTCAACTGCTTTTGAATTTTTTTTAATAACTTTTTCTGTAAGTTTTTGAATTTCTTTTATGTCTAAAATTTGATAGTGTGTTTTTATTTTTGGGGAACTGGATTTCTCTCTCCAGCTTCGTAAAATATCTTTGGCTTTTAATTCTGTAATTTGATTTTTTTCTATGAGCTTGAGCAATTCAATAAAGTGCTCTGGTTTTATTTCAACATCTTCTAATTCTTTTTTATTGTAATGCAGAACACTTAAAAGTTCTTCTGTTACCCAACGCACTGCAAGTTTTGGATTTGCTTTTTCAATTATTTTTTCAAAGAATTCTACAATCTCAAACTTTTTTGTCAAGATTTCTGCAGAGGTTTTTTCTATTTTATATTTTTTAATTAATTTCTCTAATTTTTCATAAGGAGTTTCTGGTAATTTAGATTTTATTTTTTCTACTCTTAATTTTTTAATTTTTATTACTGGCAAGTCCGGGTCTGAAATAAATCTGTAATCTTGTGCCTCTTCCTTTGTCCTCATTTTAATTGTAATGCCTTTGGTTTCGTTAAACATTCTTGTTTCTTGGATTTTTGGAAGTTCTTTTTGCTGTCTTTGGACTTCATGTTCAATTGCTGTTTTGATATTTTTCAAACTGTTTATGTTTTTAATCTCAACTCTTTCTCCTCCTGAAACAGAAACATTTACATCTGCTTTTATCCCGGCATTTTTGTCAATTGCTTTTATATAACTTAAAGTTGCAATTAGCTGTTTCATCCATGAAATTACCTGTTCGGAATTTTTAAAATCCGGCTCTGTTACAATTTCTATTAAAGGGCTTCCAGAACGATTATAATCTATTTCCCCTGTTTTTGGGTTCCATGCTGCAGGGTCTTCTTCAAGATGTGCTTCTGTGATTTTTATTCCCAAGAATTTTCCTTTTTCTCCGACTGGAATTGCATAAGGTCCTGAAATTGTATTTTGATAACCTTTTGGCAGGTCAGGCCAG
The DNA here is from genome assembly GCA_965373065.1 of uncultured archaeon. Classification (GTDB taxonomy): domain Archaea; phylum Nanobdellota; class Nanobdellia; order Pacearchaeales; family GW2011-AR1; genus JAUWPB01. The sequence goes on from CBDVES010000080.1 coordinate 2,468, forward strand.
TCATAATGTTTTCTTTGCCACACTAATTTTTTATTTATTTTACATCCAAGAATTAATGCAATTTGTATTGTTTTATTTACAGCGGTTTTATTTGGAAGCATTGGCTTTGCTCCTGGCTGTGCTGTACAAATTGGGCAGATGTTTGTGTTTGGTTTTGAATGTTTTGCTCCATGCTCTGCTTTGCATTTGCAAAATAATTTTTCTTTGGTGTTTAAGTAACCGTGAATTTCCAAACCTATTTTAGTCATAAAGAAAATAAAGAAAAAGGGTTTATAATATTTTTCAGAAGAAAAATGTTATAATGGAAATTTTTAATTTGATTTATTAAAGTTTGGAATTATTCGCAGTCATATTTTGGAATGTTGAATTCTTCTTGTTTTGCATCATAGTTATCCATTAATTGGGAAACACCTTCATTATCAAAAATTTTCCTAAATCTTTCTGGGAATTGTTCTCTTAGTTGTTCAAATTGTTCTCTTGCAATTGCATTTGGTTGGGCCTTGTAATGTCCATAATTATAAAGCGTGACAATTCTATGACCACAATTTCCTGCAAAAGCATCTGCGACTTCTTGTTCTTGTTTTTCAAGATATTTATGCACCCCCCGTGCAATGCCGCTTCCAATAATTAAAGAGCTGGCGACAAGTGTAGCAATACTTTTGACTAAGGAACTTTTTTTGTTTTTTTCTTGTTCTAATTTTTTTATCATTGGGCTTCTTGTCATATTCTTCCAACAAAATACTTCTTTATAAATCTTTCTATTTATCACTACTATTAAGTTATAATCCTTTTTATCACTATATTTTTATACTGCATTATTTTATTTATTTTATGAAAAATGCTGTTGCTGGAGATTATGTTGAAATTCATTTAACAAGACAAATTTATGAGGGAGTTCTTTTAGAGAATCCTGAGTCAGGAATTATTTTGCTTAAACTGGATTCTGGTTATAATATTGGGTTTAATAAAAAAGATGTGCAAGAGATAAGAGTTATTGAAAAAAATAATGAAGAGAAAGAGAAAGAATTTAGTTTCAAAAAATATACATATAATCCTAGTGTTGCGATGATTATTAATTTATGGAAAATTTATGCGCTTTT
>CBDVES010000081.1:0-3559 GCA_965373065.1 uncultured archaeon
AGGTTAAAGCAAATGATGACACCTGGTCAGAGATTCCTGTGGGGCATTTTGTTCGTGTTACATTTGAGCAGAATTTGACTTCAGATAGAGATATTACAATTTATGCAAGGAGCAGTTGTGCTGTGGGGAATGGTTTTGTTGTAATCAATGATATGCAAATTCCGTGTGATATTTATCAAAAGAAAAAAAGAATTGAAGAGATAAGGAGGGAATTAGATGGATAAAATAAACATGGGAAAGAAAGTGATTATAAAAAAATGAAAAAACAAAATAAACTAAATCCCAAAGGGATCACCCTAAAGGGCGTAAACATATTGATAGGAGCAGATTATGAATGGCTCATAAATCATGCTTGGAATGTAAAAAATGTATAAACCAAAGTATAAAATTTCAAATAGGATTTTGAAGAATCTAAACAGGGTTAGCGCTGCACATAATTTAGTGGTTAATGCTCCTTTAATTCCAAAATGGGAAGCTAAATTAAGAAAAGAAGCTATGATTAGGAGTGTGCATTTTTCAACTTCAATTGAGGGTAATAAATTAACATTGGATGAAGTGAAAGCAGTATTTGAGGGCAAGGAAATTTATGCAAGACTAAGAGATAAACAGGAAGTTCTTAATTACAAAAAAGTTTTAGAGTTTATAGACAAAGAGCCAGAATTAACTATTGAAACAATTAAAAAAATTAATAAAATAAATCTTGAAAAGATTGATGAGAAAAATGGCGGAGAATTTAGAAAAGTTCAGAATTATGTTGTAAGAAAAAAAACAGGAAAAACTAAAATCATCTACACTCCTCCTAAATTTTTTGATGTTCCTAAATTAATGAAAGATTTAATTGAATGGATTGATGAAACAATTAAAAAAGATGTTTCATCAATTATTATTGCAGGTATTGCTCATTATGAGTTAGTCAGTATTCATCCATTTATTGATGGCAATGGGAGAACAGCGAGAGCTTTGGCAACTTTAATACTTTACAAATTAGGTTATGATACTAAAAGATTATTTTCATTGGAAGAATATTATGACCAGGATTTAGCAAGCTATTATTCTGCTTTGCAATCAGGACAGAAAAATAGGGGCAACGAGGATTTAACTTATTGGATTGAATATTTTAGCGAGGGTATTGCTAATGAGATGACAAGGATAGAAAAACAGATTTTAGATATTAGCAGAGATAAGATGTTAAAGGAAAAAGTTGGACAATTGGAATTAAATAAAAGGCAGATGAAAGTAGTTGTTTATTTGCAGAAGAAAACCAGGATAACAAATAGAGAATATCAAAGATTATTTCCAGAAGTTAATAGGAAAACTCTTGCCAGGGATTTAAAAGAATTAGCAGATAAAAAATTAATAAAAATGAAAGGAGAAAAAAAAGGTGTTTACTATGAATTTAATATTTGAGACATTTTATGGGACATTTATGAGACATTTTTTGGGTCAAAATCTTGTAGAAGGGGGTGTAAAAATAAAAGATGGGAAAGAAAATGAAAACAAAAATTAAAATGAAAATTAAATAATTAACAAAAAATAAAAAACAAAACAAGGTGATGAATATCTTAATAATCTCAGCAATTGTTTTGGCAATTGCCTTCTTAGCTGTTGCTCAGACCAATGAAGAACTGGAACAAGAAGTAAATAATTTAATACAGGAATTAGAAGGAGCAGGTTATTCATGGTTAATTAATTATTCTGGAATAGTGGATAATGTTTTTTATGGGATAATAAATAAAATTTTTGAGGTGAAAAATGGAAAATATTAAAAAAATAATTGTTTTTGGAGGTAAGAAAATTAGAAGGGTTTGGCATAATAATGAATGGTTTTTTTCAGTGGTGGATATTGTAGAAGTGTTGGCAGAAAGCCCAACTCCAAGACAATATTGGGGAAAAGTAAAGGATAGAGAATTTGAGCAACTTCAAGTGTCCCCAATTTGGGTACAGTTGAAATTAGAAGCTCCTGATGGGAAATTAAGAGAGACAGATTGTGCAAACACTAAATCTATTTTCAGAATAATTCAATCAATACCTTCTAAAAAAGCAGAGCCGTTTAAGAGATGGCTTGCAAAAGTTGGTTATGAGAGGGTTCAGGAAATAGAAAATCCAGAACTTGCACAAGATAGGGCAAGAGAATATTACAAGAAAAAAGGATATCCTAAAAATTGGATTGAAAAAAGAATTAGAGGTATTGCAATTAGACAGGATCTTACTGCTGAATGGAAAGATAGAGGGGTTGAAGAAAATAGAGATTTTGCTATTTTAACAAATGAAATTGCTAAAGCAACTTTTTGAGTGTCAACCAAAGAACATAAAGAAATAAAAGATTTAGACCCAAAGTTTGAGAATCAGAATTTAAGAGACCATATGACTGACTTGGAGTTGATTTTTTCTATGTTAGGGGAAGCATCTACAACAGAAATAGCGAGAGGAATAAATGCACAAGGTTTTGGAGAAAATAAAGAAGCAGCGAGGAAAGGTGGGAAAATTGCTGGTAATGCCAGAAAAGAATTAGAAACTGAATCAGGGGAAGAAGTTGTTTCCCCAAGGGATGACTCCTCAAAGAATACCCAAGGAGGGCACGAGAACCTGCAAGCAGGTGACTCTGGAGAGCCTTCTGGTGAGCCTAGCGAAGAAGGTTATTTGAAAGAACCAATAAAAGTAAAGAAAAAAGAAAAGAAAATTAAACTTAGCGTAAAATAAAATGAAAACAAAAAATAAAATGAATCCCAAAGGGATTACCCTGAAGGGCGTAAACATATTAATAATCTCAGCAATTGTTTTGGCAATTGCTGTCTTGGTTGTTGCTCAGACCAATGAAGAGCTGGAACAAGAATTAAATAATTTAATGCAGGAATTAGAAGGAGCAGGTTATTCATGGTTAATTAATTACTCTGTTGATGAAAATCTGGATGTTGTTAGTGTAGAAGTTTATGAAAAAGGTGGCGATGAAATTGTCGCAGTGTTTGAGAATGTGTCAGAACAAGATTGGTATAAAGTTTATTTGACAAATCTGTCTAGTTCTCAGGACACATTTGATTTAAAGGTTTTAGGTAATATTGAGTTTGATTATATTGTTGACCCTGAAGCAAATGATTGGTATGACTCGTCATGGAGCTACAGAAAAAACATAACAATAGACCACACAAAAGTAAATGGAACACAAACTAATTTTCCTGTTTTGATTAATATTGATGATACTGATTTAAGAACAGATTGTCTGGGAAATGGTGATGATATTGTATTTGCTAATTCCACTGGTGACAAGTTAGATTATGAAATAGAATTGTTCAATCAAACATATAATGCAACTCATGCCCGTTTAGTTGCTTGGGTAAAAATTCCTTCGTTGTCTGGTTCAGCAAATACAATAATTCAAATGTATTATGGAAATGCAGGGGCAAGTAATCAGGAAAATGCTCATGGGGTTTGGGATGATAATTTTATGATGGTTCAGCATATGTATGATTGGAATACAAGTTATATTGAAGATTCTACTTCTTATGAAAATAATGGGACAAAAAAAGAGCTCCTGGAGAAAATTAACAAAATCTGGGAAAAA
>CBDVES010000082.1:0-3535 GCA_965373065.1 uncultured archaeon
GAAAGGCATTATTATAAGGAGCATTCATTTGGAAGAGGTTTTAGAAAGGTTGTGTTAAGAGTTTTTGATAAAAAAGAAAGAAGAAATATAGATTCTCTTGTTCCTTATTGCGACATATTTGTAAACAAAAAACCAAAGAGAACAATCAGGGTAAATGCAAGAGGAAATAACAAACAAACATACAAGGCACGCGATTTAATAGATAAAGCCCATAGTTTTTATGTTAACGATATTGTTGACACTAATTTGTCTTCAAGAAAAGTTACTGAGAAAACGAGAGAAATGGCAGAAGATTATAAACCAAGACTTTACTGAAGATTATTCATAAAAATATCTCCAGAAAAAATAAACTAAAATGTTTCCAGGAATGAACCCAAAAAAAATGCAGGCAGTTATGAAACAAATGGGAATCTCGCAGGATGAAATTGATGCTTCGCGAGTTGTAATTGAAAAAACAGACAACACCAAAATAATTATTGAACCTGTTTCTGTGACAAAAATAAAAATGCAGGGCCAGGAATCTTTTCAGATTGTCGGGGAAATTAGAGAAGAAACTGCAGAAGTTGGAATTTCCGAGGACGATGTTAAAACAGTAATGGAAAAAACCGGGAAATCCGAGGAAGAAGTGAAAGAGGTTTTGGAAAAAACAGGGGATTTAGCTGAAGCGATTTTAGAATTGAGTTGATTGATTTACTGCAATTCGGCAGTTGAAAAGCCGCTATTGATTATCCAAGTTTGTCGCTGTTCAACTACTCCCTACTCCTTCATTGTGAAGTCGTTATTGATATTCTTAATTTGTCGCTTCCCAATAAACTCGCTCACACGGGTTATTCATTTCTTTAAAGTTAACTCCCTACCACGAAATCGCTCACCGCAATCTAATTGTTTCCAAAGTCCTCGGCACAACTGTTTCTACTCTGTTAAGTTTGTATAATGCTGATGCTAAGTCCAGGGATTTTGAAACCTCGCCATGATTAACAATTATTTTTTTTGGTCTTGGTCGCATGTTATTAAAAAAAGCAAGCAATTCATTTCTTCCTGCATGAGGAGATAGACCAGGCAGTAATTCCACCCGCATATTTACATTAATCATAATTTTTCTGTCGTCATCTTCAACAGCAACTGTTCTTTCACCGTCTTGCAATTGCCGTCCAAGAGAACCTGGTCCCTGATAACAACTCATTATCATTAAATTGTTTTTATTTTCTGCGAAATTTTTAAAGTATTCTACAGATGCTCCGCCGACAAGCATACCTGATGTGGCAATAACTATGCATGGTCCGCCTTCAATAACTTTTTGTCTTTCTTGCGGAGAACCGACTCTTGAGAAAATCTTTGAGATAAAAGGATTGCTGTCTTGGAAAATTAAAGATTTTACTTTACTGCTTAAAAAATCAGGGTAGGCGGTGTGAATGGCGTTAATGTCCCATATCATGCCGTCAATATACATCGGGACTTTTGGCAATTCGTTATTTCTCATTGCCTCTTCAACTCTTAAAATAGTTTCCTGGGCATGACCTAAACCAAGTTCTGGTATCAAAACTTTTCCTTTTTTTTCAATTGTCTCTTTAATCATTTGCAAAAATTTTTCTTCAGTTTCTTTTCTTGGTGGCAGCACATCATACTTTGAACCATAAGTAGATTCTGTAATTACAGTTTCAACTCGCGGAAAATTATTAATTGCCGGGTCCAGAAGTCTTGTTCTTGCGTATTTATAATCCCCTGTGTAGAGCAGGTTATGCGCCCCGTTTCCGATGTTCAAATGAACCAATGCGCTTCCAAGAACATGACCTGCGTTGTAAAAAGTTATTCTCATGTCGGGAGTTATGTCAGTCACCTCATTATAATTTAAACACACGCTGTGCTTGACCATTTCTTTAATGTCTTTTGAATCAAACAGAGGTTTTGCTGCCTGTTTGTAAGCAACGCCAATAAAATCCAAAGACAGCAGGGCTGCAATATCCCGGGTCGGAGGAGTCATGTAAACCGGTCCTTTATAACCCATTTTGTATAAGTAGGGAAGCAGACCAACATGGTCCAAATGTGCGTGACTTATAATAACAGCATCTAATTGCGCAATGTCAAATTCCGGAATATTAAAATAAGGGAATTTATCTGAGCCATGTGCAGCCACATCTACTCCGCAATCCAGAAGAATTTTTGAGTTTGGAGTTTGCAAAAGAAGACAGCTTCGTCCAACCTGTCGCGCTCCGCCTAAAAAACTAATCCTCACCCATTCATCTGATTTTTCAGGATTCCATTCTTTGTAAATTTTTTGCCCGATTGAATTTAAAAATTTTCTACGATAATTATTATTAGCATAAAGCACTTCCCTAATGTTTTCTGTAATTTTGCTCTTTATCGCTGGAGACCTTTGAATCTGAGGAATCCACAAAGTTGTGTTTCTTATTTCTTCAAGAATAGAACCCTGCTTTCCAATCACAAGCCCTGGTTTTTTCGCCTCTATCACAACAGTACTTCTGTGAGAATCAAAAATAATATTTGTAATTTCTGCATCCTCTGGAACAATTTTTTTTATTTCTTCTTCAACTTTTTCCTGCGTATGCAAAATCTTTTGGTCTGCCCGAAGCTCAATTCTTTTTTTAATCTGATTAACAATTTCCTTTATTTTCCCCTCGCCGGTTTTGAAAAACCTTTCATTATCTGTGTAAAGAACTATGTTTGCGCCTTCAAAATTTGCTTCAGTTATGTCACCTCTAAATTGTTCTGTTACAGTTTTTAAAATATCCATTTTATTTCACCTCAAAATTATTTAATATGTGTTGAATTATTGGTCTTTGTATTCAGGTTTGATTTCCTGACTCACAACTTTTTTAATTCCCTGTTTTGTGATCGTAAAAACATCAATACCATACCCAGAACCAACATCTCTTTGAGTAGATGATTTTAAAGCTTCTTGAGCTAATTCAATTCCTTCTTTAACACTAATATCTTTTTTATATTGCCTCTCTAAAAGCCCAAGAACATAAGGCATACCACTTCCTGTTGTTTCATAATCATCAATTTCAATAATCGCTCCATCTGCTCCAATTCTGTATAACTCTACAGATCCATCCTCATTAAATCCTCCTATGAAAGTAGAAACTATGCTCGGAATCATTGAAGGTTGTCTTACTTGAGAAAAAGTTATTGATCCTGTAAGATTTGCCGATTGCCTCACTGTAGGTCTTGATTTTGATTTTAATTCTTTTAATTTTAATTCTGCCGCAATTAATTTGCTTAATCTTTGAGCATCTGAAACTTGTCCTGCCCAAGAAATTAAAAGATAATCATTAATTTTATTTGTTTTAACAAAATCTTTTCTAGCCACCATAAATTCTCCAAGAGTAATTTGTCGGTCACTTGCCATTACAACTCCGTCTTTGCAGACAATTCCTAAAATTGTTGTCCCTGTTTTCAAAATTGAATTTTTTAATTCAGCATCCATTTTATTTTAGAATAATCTAATAATTTATTAGAACTTATAGAAATATTGAGAAAATGGGTTATTTAAATGTTTCGGGAAGTGGATTTT
>CBDVES010000083.1:0-3510 GCA_965373065.1 uncultured archaeon
AGATTAGATTTGTTATGTTGAAGGATTTGATTATCTCATAACAGATAATCAGTGGATTGACTCTGGCAATACTCAAAATAAACCATTAAGCACAACCTGCGACGCTGACGGGGATTTATGTACAATAGATCATTGTGATGGAGTAGGTGTTTGTATAAAAGAATCTGATGTAAGTTGTTCTCATTTAGATGACCAATGTCAAGAAGGCGTATGTGATTCTGCGGATGGATTATGTTATGCTAATTATAATCTCTTTCCACTAAGCACAACCTGCGAAGCTGATGGGGATTTATGTACAATAGATCATTGTGATGGAGTAGGTGTTTGTGTAAACTATGATAATGTAATTTGCCCTGATGATACTGAATGTAGAGATTACGCAGAATGTAATCCTGAAACTGGCGAATGTCCATATACTAATATGCCATTAAGCACTCCTTGTGAAGCAGATGATTTGTTCTGTACTGTTGATCATTGTGATGAAGTAGGTGTGTGTATAAAGGAATCTGATATTGATTGCTCTCACTTAGATGATGAGTGTAATGAAGGTATTTGCAATGAAGATATAGATTCTTGTGAAGCAAACCCAGTTAATGAAGGTTTAGCATGCAACGACGGCTTGTATTGCAATGGTGAGGAAACATGTCAGTCTGGAATATGCACAGCAGATACACCTATAGATTGCTCTGATGATTACATATGCACAGATGATTCATGTGTTGAAGAGGGGCATAATATTGGACACTGTGAAAACATAGAAAATGACGACAACTGTGATTATGCCTGGCAAGTATGTAATCCATTAAAGCATGCTTCTCCAACAGGGTGTGGTAAATTTGAATTAGACTTAACATCACCAGAAGAAAAAACATATGAAACAAAAAGAGTATTAATAGATGCATTAGTAGATAAAGAAGCTGATGAAATTGAATATGCTGACAATAGCAATACATTTAGAAGATTATGCAGAAACTGTCTTGGTTATTCGGGTCCAAAAACATTTAGTGAAGGAGAACATAATCTCAAAGTAAGAGCAAGTATTGAGGATGAAGAAGAGATAAAAGAAGTAACATTTTTTGTTGACACAAAAGAACCAAGAATAATTAAAACTCTGCCAAAAGATGGTGTAATTATTAAAGGGACAATATTTACAATAAGATATACTGAATCTAACTTAGATAAAATATCATTATTCTGGAAAAAATCTACAGATGTAGATTATAATAAAGAAGAATTAACTGGGTGTGAACAAGGAACAAACAGAGAATGCTCAATTAACCTTGATTTAAGCGCTTATAATGGAGAAGATATTAATTATTATTTTGAAGTGCATGACTTAATAAACATCGCCAAATCATCTGTCAAAACAATAACAATTGACAACATTAATCCTGTGGTTACAATCAATGCACCTGATAATCCCCTCTATCCTAATAGAAAAATAATGCTTGATATAGATGTCAATGAAGATGTTGCTATATTAGAATATTCCCTGGATGAAAGTAGATTTAGAAGGTTGTGCAGAGATTGTGATAATTATAATAAAAAGAAAACTTTTTCAGATGGACAGCATAATTTGATTGTAAGAGCTATTGATTATGCTGGAAATGAGGGTGAATCTACAATAGAATTTTCTGTTGACAGCAAAAAACCAAGAATTTCAAGAACAAGACCAAGAAAAAATTCTGTTGTTAATGGAAGTGAGTTTTATATTAAATATACAGAAACTAATTTACAAAACATAACTTTGTTTTACGGAACAGAAAAGATAACAAAATATAATTGCGAAGTTGGAAGAAACCAAGAATGTATTTTTAGAGATGTTGACTTAACTGGTTATCATGGACAATATATTAATTACTGGTTTGAAGTTTCTGATTCAATTAATACAAAATCATCAAGAAAAACAAGAGTTAAAGTTGATACAATTTCTCCATTTTTAAAAGTGAATAATCCTGTTAATGGTATGGAATATGGAAGAAGGGTTCAGTTTGATGTAGAGGTAACTAATGAAAAAGTTAAGATAATAGAGTATCAGGATAATTTAGGAAGATGGAGAAGATTGTGTTCAAGATGTGACAGTTATGATAGAACCAAGTCGTTTAAAAGAGGACCTCATACAGTTAATGTAAGGGCAGTAGATTATGCAGGAAACAGCGACGAGAAAATTGTTAGTTTTAATGTTGAGTATTAATTCATCAAAACAAAGTGGTAAGATGAATATATAAAGAATAGAGATTTAGAAAGTAACATGAAAAAAAGGGTATGCGTCTCATTAATATTTTTTGCAATTATTTTATTGTCTAATTTCGTTGCTGCTTCTGAAGTGGCTTATATTCTGAAATATGATTCTCAGGCAAAACCAGAAATTTTAGATGTTTTTTCTGAATTAAATTTAAATGTGGATTTAATTGAAGATGCTGATGTTCTTAATTATGATTTGTCAGATTATGATTTAGTTTTTGTTGATGATGCAAGATTAAGAAAAACCGAAAATATTCCCATATACAATTACCCTTGCGTGATTATGAACAAGTATTACGGGGAGCAATGGGGTTTGACTGACAACGACGGGGTTTCGCAACTGGCTTCTACTGCTCCATTAAATGTTAAATTAGTGGGAGATGGAATAGTTCAGGTTTATACACAGGCAAAATATAATTCTATAAGTATTCCTTATTATTTTTTAGACGATGAAAACAAAGCAAATATGCAAAGCGTCGCGAGAACTTACACCGGAAATACTTATGATTTTGGGGATGTTGTTGCTGTAGCTCCTGAAGGAACTCACTTAATTAATGGCAAAGTTTCAGGCGGGAAAATTTGTTTTTATGGCATAGCTAAAACCAAGTACTGGACTGAAGATGCAAGGGACTTGTTTGTAGATTGCGTGGAAAGTGTTGTATTGGAGTGTGTCAACGATGATGATTGTTCTTCTGATTATTACTCTGATAATTATTGCGATGGAGATAATGTTTACAAAAATTTGCATGATTTTTCCTGTGTAGATGGGGAGTGTGTTGAAGAGATTGATAAAGAATTGGTTCAGGATTGCGAGGACACATGCATAGATGGAGAGTGTGTGGATATTGAGTGTTATAACGACGCTGAATGCGGTGCCGAGGAATTACTTAATGATTATTGTATTTATGGAGAAGTTTATAGTAATTATTCTATTCCTGTTTGCCTGAATGCCGGAGAGCCAGACTCTGAATGTAAAGTTAATTATGAGCAGAGATTTAAAGAAACTTGCGAGTTTGGTTGTGAAAATGGGGAATGTTTAGAAGGAGTAATAACTTGTTCTGCGAATGAAGACTGCGGACAGGATGGTTTTATAGACGGTGTTTTTTGCGATGGTCCTGCTAATAAAGATGTCTGGCAAAATTATCGGGCTTTTACATGTGAGAATCCAGGAACAATAAGTTCAAGTTGCAGCACAGAAATAAACCCTATGTTAGTTACTGAGTGTGATGATGCCTGCATAGACGGGGCTTGTGTATCAATAACCTG
>CBDVES010000084.1:0-3439 GCA_965373065.1 uncultured archaeon
CTTGTGGTATTTATAGTTGGATTTTTTTAGTTAAAGAATAATTTTGTTTTGTTTGGATTGTAATTTTAATTGTTTGTGTTCTCCGAGAATTTGAATAAGTTCATCATGCAGTAATTTTATTATGTGTTCTTTTTTTTCTATTTCTTTGATTCTCTCGTCCAAGGCAGTTTTTTTGATTTTGTCGCTTAATTGTTTCACTAAGATAACATTAACATCTGCTTCAATTAAAGCTCTTTGCAAATCTCTTATTATAGAATCAACAAGATTTTTGTCAAGGAAAATAGCATTTGCTATTTTGTCTGTTGCCTTTCTTAAAACTTTTCCGAGGTTTTCTAACATGGAATATAGAGAAAAAGAGGGGTTAATAAATTTTTGGTGTTTGGAATTGTTGGTTATTTTAGTGGGATTAATTTAATTTTTCCTTAGATATATTTTTAAATATAAATTAATTTCTATGTTTTTAATGAAAAATAAAATCAGTGAAACAGAAAAATGTCTTATTAGTATTAGAATGAGCTACCTTCGTAACGAGTATTCTTTTTCTACAAAAATATTTTTTACTTTATTGAGCATATTTATTGGTTTTGTGTATTTTATTATTAAATCTAATAGCGGAACTCCTATAAACGAAGGTGGAATAGCAATAATAGTTTTTGGGGTCTTAATTTTTTTCTTGCAAATGTATAAAACTAATGCAAATTTAAAAAGGATGTACAATGGAATAATGGGGAAAGTAATCCACTCAAAAAAACTTGAAGATTATATGATAGAAAAAGATACTATTTGGGATAGAATTCTTGTTGGTTTAAGTGGGGCATATTTTTTATTTGTTTTAATAATAATTATCTCTAAAAGTTTTATTTGGTCATTTATTATCTCTTTAGTTTTTGCAATAATCTTGTTTTTGTCCAGGATTAATTATAAGGGAGATTAATTGTATACTTTTTTAAAGTTTTAATTCTTCCTAAAAATATCTTTATTAGTTTTAATTTATTTTAAATAGGTGAATTAGCTATATTTAAGGAGATGTAATGAAAAAGAAAAAACCGAAATCTATTGAAGAATGTGAGGAAGCCTTAAAAGATTTTTGTAAATCTCACTCCCCAGTACTAGAATATAATCTTTGGCGACACCAAAAAAGTAAGGATGATAAAATTTTAATATTGATTATTCTATTAAATCTGTTTTTTTCAATTCTTGCTAATTATCTTTATGAAATTTTAAAATTAAGTAGATTATTCTATATAATTGGTTCGCTCATAACATTTATGATAATTATTATAATAATCTTATTAGCTAAAATTTGGCCTAACAAAGAGAACAAAGGTCTAAAAAAAGGCATGAAGATTCTCCGTAATCTAAAAACGTATGGTGAAAGCCCATCTCTTCTTTTTGAACATCTGGATAGGAACAAAAAACATTTATAATCCTTATTTCTTTAGTAAGAATACAATGAAAAAAAGTTGTCTTTTGATTTCCCTAATTTTCCTATTTATTTTCTTATCATTTAATTTTGTTAACGGGGCGGAGTATTATAGATTTGAATGTGGAGATGGAACTTGTAATGAGATAGAATCTTGCTTTTCTTGTCCTCAAGATTGTGGATGTAAGGAAGATGAAATTTGTGTTGAAACCTCTTTAGAGAATAAACCTCTTTATTATTGTAAACAATTTATTGATTTAAATGGATTAAAAAAATCTAGAGAAATAACTCTATCATTTAAACCCTTCAAAAGTCATTTATCTATAAGAAATAATGGAAAAGATTATTCATGGGTTTTTAATTCATTTTGGCAAAATGGAACTAAAGTTTATCATAATGGAAAGAGTTTTGAATTATACGAAGGGGAAAGCATAACTTTGGGTTTAGATAGTTTTAGTAAAGAAGGAAATGATTTATCAGTTAAATTATTAGACAGGCAAGGAGATACTATAAAATTATTATTCTCAAAACCTTCAAAATTTAATTTTAATTTCTATTCCTTTTTTTATTGGGTGAATGGATTGTTAGTAGTTTTAATACTTATCTTTGGCGGATTTTATATATTAAATAAAAATAAACAAAAAGATAAAAAAAGAATTGTAGAAGAAGACGTTGAAGAATCTTCTGACGAAATTGAAAAAACCAAAAAATCTGAAATACCAAAAAGTATAACTTCTGCAATTGAAGTTAATAATTTTAAAGTAAAACATGGCAGTAAAACAATTTTAGAAGATGTTGATTTTAAAATTAATAGAGGAGATTTTATCACTCTTCTTGGAACATCTGGAACAGGAAAATCCACAATAATTGAAGCACTTGTGAACAGAAAAAAACCAACAAAAGGTTCTGTGAAAATTTTTAATAAAGATGTTGGTTCAGATAATTCTATTTTTGAACATGTTGGATTTGTGCCACAAAATCCAGAATTATATCTTAATCAAACTGTTGAACAAAATTTAAAAAATAGTGCTATAAAATGGGGAATTAAAAATCCAGATAAAAAAATAGAGCAAATGTTGGAGAAATTAAATCTCAGCCATAGAAAAAATCTTAAAGCTGGAAAATTGTCAGGAGGGCAATCTAAACTTTTATCATTAGGAATGGAATTAATAAGAGACCCTGAATTGATTATTTTAGACGAACCTACAACAGGTTTAGACCCGAATACAAGAAATAATATAATAACTATTTTATCAAATCTTTCTCGTTATAATCATAACACTATTTTGATAACAACTCATTTTATGGATGATGCAGAAGAATCCGACGAGATTATTTTGATAGGAAATAAAAAAATACTTGTTCAAGGAACTCCAGAAAAGTTAAAGAGAAGATTACCTGGTGGAGGAAAGGTTATTAGTATTATTTTAGATAATGTAACAGAAGACTTAATGAAAAAAATAGATAAAATTAAAGGAGTAGAAAAGGTTATTCGTGAAGGAAGATCTTTGAATATTTTGACCAATAATCCAGACCCTATTGAAATGGCAAATAAACTAAAAGAAGTTGGTGGCTCTATTCTTGAGAGTAAAATAGTAAAAGCATCTATGAAAGAGGTTTTTGTTTATTACACTGGGGAAGACCTGCCTGAAAAATAAAATGTTTAGAAAATTATCAAGAGCAATAAGATTAGAATTTAATTTTTTAAAAGAAAGTAAATTAACATTATTTTTGATATTTTTCCTTCCTGCGATATTTATTTATCTTTTTGGTTTGGCAGGACAAATAAAAGTTCCTTGGAAAGAAGGAATAAGTTATTTCACATTATATGCTTCATCAATTTTACCTTTGTTTGTTTTGTTTGTAACAACCCAATTAACTATAATGAGGATTGTTGGAGAAAGAGCACCCTATGGAACTTTAGATAGGGATTTACTTTCTTTGTCAAGGACATCCATGTTTTTTGGGAAGTTCATGATGAATGGAATAATTGCTATAATTCAAGCAGGAATAATT
>CBDVES010000085.1:0-3439 GCA_965373065.1 uncultured archaeon
AATCAGTTGCTTATCTTGTTCCAAAGTTTCTAATTTTTTGTTGTTTTCTGAAATGTCTGAATGTGATTTATTTAAGATGTTAGCCCGATAAAGTGCATCAACATTCTGCAAACAAGTTGGGCATATTTCAAGATTGGACATTTTCTGTTCCAGATTTTTCGCCTCCTGGTTTTTTAAATTAATAGAAGTTATCTGCGAGGCAATCTCCAAATTTTTGGAATCCAAAATCTCTTTTTCTTTTTTCTTTGAAATAATCTCCTGTTCAAGCTGTGAAATTTTGGATTCATCAAAAGAAAATTTATTCAGCTCATTTATTTGTTTTTTGATTTCATCTGTTACTTTTTTATTTTCTGCTACAGCATCTTTTTTATTTGAAATAATTATTTTTGTCTTTTCAATTTCCTGCTGAAGTTTATTTTTTTCCTGTATTTTTCTGGAAATTTCTTCCTGCTCTTTTTGAATCTGTTTTCTTTTTTCTGTTTTTACTAAAAGTTCTTTTTCAACAAATGTTAAATCAAAATGCTTTTTTTTAAGTTCATCTTCTTTTGAAATTATTTCAATTTTATCTTGCTCAAGATTTGCAGTAAAACCTTCTTTCATTCTTTTTTCTTCCCGTATTTTTGAAATAACTACTGAAGTATTTTCCAGTATTTTTTTATATTTATCAAGTCCAAAAACATGCCTTAGAGTATTCACCCTTGTTTCAGGGTCCTGCAAAATAATTTGTTTCATTTCTTCCTGAGGAGTATAGACTGTAAATTTATACAAAATGTTTTGCTTTCTGGAAAATTCCTTAGGGTAATTTAATAAATCAAGTATTTTATTTTTTAATTCTGTGACAGAGATTTCTTTTTTCTCTCCATTAATTGTAATTGCGCAATAATCCTGCGAAATGGTTTTGGCTTTTTTCAGGGTTCTTTCAACTGTTATTTCTTTCTCATCAATATCAAATTCCATTATTACCCCTCCTTGTTCCTGGTCATTTCTTAATAAAGCAGAACCTCTTTGCCCTGGCTGTAACCCAAATAATGCAAACTCTATTCCCAAAAGAATTGAAGTTTTTCCAGAACCAATATCTCCTGACAATAAAGTAGAACCTTTTGTAAATTCTATTTCCTGCTGTTTATAGCTTCTGATATTTTGGAGAGTTATTTTTTTTAATAGCATTTTAATGATTTATATGCAATATCTTTTCTATAATGAAATCCTTCAGAGATATTTATTTTTGAAACAGCTTTGTAAGCTAATTTTTGAGCAGTAGTTAATCCTTCTAAAGAGTGTGCAGTAACGCCAAGAACTCTTCCCCCATTAGTTAATATTTTATTTCTGTCTAATTTTGTTCCAGCATGGAAGACCTTAATATTATTTATTCTTGCTACATCATCTAAACCAGAGATTGGCAAACCTATTTTATAATTTTCAGGATAACCTTTAGAAGCCAGAACCACACAACATGCAGCACCAGAATTAAATTTTATTTTAGTTTCATTTAATTTTCCTTTTGTAGCAAGAGACAAATATTCATATAAATCCCCTTTAATAATCATCATTAAAGGTTGACATTCAGGGTCGCCAAAACGAACATTAAATTCAATAACCTTTAACCCTTGCTCTGTTAAAATCATTCCTGCATATAAAAAACCTTTATATTCATCCCCTCTTTCCTTCATTTCTTGAATCACAGGGGTCATAATATTTTCAGCAATTTCTCTCACAACTTTTCTTGAAGCTATTGGAACAGGACAATAAGCCCCCATCCCTCCAGTGTTTACACCACAATCCCCATCTAACAAACGCTTATGGTCTTGAACTGAAATCTCAAGTGGGAGAATCTTCTTACCATCTGAAATTCCAAAAACTGAAAACTCCTGACCAAATAATCTTTCAGCTATTAATACTTCTTTGCTATATTTTTCAGAATGTTTAATTATTTCATCCAAAGCCAATTTTTTTGAATCACATACACTTACTCCTTTACCTCCTGTAAGACCTCTGGCCTTAATTACAATTCCTCTTTCAGTTGTTCTTTTATTAATTGCTTTTTTTGCTTCTTCTAAACTATAACATTTAATAGAATCGGCCTGAGGGATTCCTAACTTTTTCATAATATCATAAGAATAAAATTTATCTGATTCTAATCTAGTTGCTGAACTTGTAGGACCAAAAACTTTATTATATCCTCGAGAATTGAGGAAATTTACTAATCCATTTGCTAAAGGTTTTTCTGGACCGACTATTGTTAAATCAATCTTATTGGAACTTATAAAATCAAACAAAATAGGAAAATTATTTTTATTTGTTCCATCAACTAATAGGTTCCTTCCTTTTCCTTCTTGCGTTCCTGCATTTCCTGGAGAATAAAAAATATTTTTGACATCCCTATTTTGAGATAGTTTCCAACCTAATGCATGTTCTCTTCCCCCATTCCCCACAATTAATATTTTTTTTAAGAGCATTTTATGTAGAAGAAAAAATTAAAGTTTTTAAGGATTAATGTGATTGAATTGAAATTAGTTGTGTGTGGGTGATATAATTTAATTTCTTAAATCTTCAAACTAAAAATCAAAACAACTAAACTGCTGTTGGAAGCATTGCAAAGTTAACTTTAAATGGAAGTTTGAGTTCTATATTTCTCAAAAATTTTGCTCTTTCCCTAAAATTAAGAATCCCTACTCCAACAATTTCATTTGTTTCTTGGTCTTTGAAAAGCGTGACATCTTCTTCTATATCTTCGCCATAATTTGGTTTAGAATCTCCGATAAAAATAGTAAGGTAATCTCCTTCTTCGTCATAATAAATTCTCATTTGTCCTTTCATTTTATCCTTTATGAAGATTGCAATATCTATGAGTTATTTGCCCATTTTTAATAGTAGTTTTTCCACCTTCACTAAATCTTTCTATATGGTCTACATGGGAATCTTCTATTGAAGAAATTTTATTTTTACATAGTTGACAAATACCTTCAAATTTATCAAAAAGCAATTTCTTATCTTCATAAGTGTAAAGTCTTTTATCATTTTCAGAATATCCAATAATTTCTCTGAGTATCTTAAACCATTTTTCAGTTCTTAATTTAACTTGGGGAGTTCCGTAAGTCCCTTTTTCTATACTTTCTATAACTTCTTTATCTGATGAAACCATATCAATAAAAGCATCTTTTATTAATTGTTCTTTTCCTAAAATTTGTCTTTTATCATATTCCATAAAACCATATAGTTGTATATCCATAAGACCTTCATTTATCTTTTTGTCTATTTTTCCATCAGGATTATCTTCATCACCAAGATAATATCTTCTAAAAGAAAATTTACCGAATACTTGTTGACATAACTCTACACATTTCTTAAATAACTTTTTTTTATTTTCTAATTCTTCATCTAATAAATTTCTTTTTTTCTCAAAGTAATCATTCAAAAATTTCTTTAGTGGACTTTTATA
>CBDVES010000086.1:0-3384 GCA_965373065.1 uncultured archaeon
CTCCTGGAGATAATGGCAAGTCAAAAATGGCTCTTCCTCTACGCTTTGATAATAACTTTTATTGTTTTTAATATTGGAATTTACATGGGCTATAAATTAGAGACTTCAAGAATGGATAAGATTAACAACATGTATCTTGAAGCAGAAATGAGACTTTTGGACCAGAGAATACAAAAAGATGCATGGGAAATAGTGGATTTAAATTGTGATTTGCTTTTTGAAGAGAATATTATTTTTGGGGACCAGATTTATGAGGAGGCGTTAAGGATAGAGAAGTATGAGTCTGCGAGCAGGATTGGGGACGAGATAGATTTGTTACATAAAAAGTATGACCTTTTGAGAACTTTGTTCTGGGTGAATAGCATGAAGATAAAACAAAAATGCGATTTAGATTATCATAATGTAATTTATTTTTACCAATACAATGATGTGCCTCTTGAGAAAAAAGCAAAACAGCAGTTTTTTTCTAATTTGTTATTTGAACTAAAACAAAGCAAGGGAGATAAAATCATGTTAATTCCGATTGCCGCCGACAATAATATATCTTCAATCAAACTATTCTTAGACGAATATGGAGTAACAGAACTACCGACGATTTTAATTGACGAAGAAATTAAGATAACAGATATTGAGAGTATTGAAGAAGTTGATAAATATTTGGATTAAGAAGATAACAATACTTTACCACAATAATCTTAAAAAAATACTCTAAACAAAAAGATTTAAAAAGTAACTCTGAGTTACTATATGATAACCAGAGTTTACTATGGTAACTTTAACTCAAAAAGAAAAACAAGCATTGCTTATTTTGTTTAAGGATTTTACCAATTATTATAATGCTAATTCTCTGAGCAAAGTTTTGGGCATAAGCCGTATTGGTGCTATGAAAATGCTAAAAAAACTTCTGAATGAAAATTTGTTAATAGATAAACAAATTGGAAAATCAACAATATATAAAATAAAATTAAACGATGATTATGTGGGAAAGCTCATTGCTTTTCTTTTAGCCGACGAAGCTAATAATTTTAAAAGATGGAATGAAGAATTTAAAGAATTATTTAAAAAAGACAGAATAATAATGATGTATGGTTCTGCAATAAAAAATTATGTTAAAGCAAATGATATTGATATTATGTTGGTGATAAAAAAATCAGAATATAAAGAAGTAGCCCAAATAATAAAAAAAAGGCAGAAAATACTTCCTAAAAAAATCCATTCAATTGAACTTACAGCTAATGATCTTCTGCAAAATATTAAACAGAGAAAAAAGTCTGTAATAGAGATAGTTAAAAATGCTGTTATTCTTTATGGACAAGATAAATATGTGGGGATTTTAAAAAATGTCACAAGCTTCTAAACAAATTGATTGGTGCCTGAATAAAGCAAAAAAAGAAATTGAAGAATGTAAAAGATTAGGCAAGAGACCTAAACACAGAGGTCTTTTAAAAATAAAGTCAAACTTGGAAGAAGCTGAAGAGCACATTGAAAAAGCAGAGCATGATTTGCAGGTTACAGAATATTTGAAAAAAGGAAATTTCTTAGACATAAGTGTAAGCACAATTTTTTATTCTATGTATCATTGTTTTCTTGCAATTGCTTCAAAATTTGGTTATGAATCAGGAAATCAGACTTGCACTATAGCTTTAATGCAATATTTAAAAGAAGAAAATAAAATAGATGTTGATGCACATTTTAGTGAGATGTTCAAATATAAAAACACTAAGGAAGAAAAAAAGGACAGCATTATTGAAATGAGAGAAGATTATACATACAGCACAAAACTTTCTTTTAATAAAGCAAAAATTAATGAATTAATAAAAAAATGCAAAGAACTAATTGACATTACTAAAGAAATTATTTTTAAGTAACATCGTCTGTTTTTTTAGCAATAAAACCAATACTTTACCACAACAATCTTAAAAAACACTTTTCGCCCTGTTTTTTTATGGAATGTTTTAAATGCGGAATTTCAGGAGACAGGGCATTGCTCTTTGATGTTATCTCTGATAAAGGCATTGTGAAAATTTGCAGAAAATGCTCTCTTGATGAATCTATGCCGATTATTCGCAGGGCAGAAAATTTCCAGGATTCTAATAGCAGGTCAACTGTGCGTGAACAACTTTCTAAAACAACTGGCACTAATCCTCCCAGAAAAGTTGGGACGATTAAATCTTCAGCCAGACAAGATGAGAATTTAAAAGAGATAGTAAGCAGGAATTTTGAAAAAAAGGTTAAAGGAAAAAAACCAAGACCTGATTTAATTAATAATTTTCATTGGATTATTATGAGAGCAAGAAGGTCAAAAAAAATCACGCAGAAAAATCTTGCTGAAGATATTGGGGAACCTGAAACAGCAATTAAATTAGCAGAGCAGGGGATTGTTCCAGATGGTTATCAGTTAGTGGATAAATTTGAAAATTATTTAGGAATCCAGATACGAAAAGAAAAAAAGCCAGAATCTCCTGATTTGGATTTGGTGAAGCAAAGCAGGGTTTTAAGAACCAAGCACTATGGAACACAACAATTGGATTTTGACCTTTTGACAACCAAGAGTTTGACGATTTCAGATTTGCAGGAGATGAAGCAAAAAAGAGAAGATTCTGTTTTTAGCAGAGAAGAAATTCAGGAAGAAAATGATTTTTCAGATGAAATTTATGAACCAGATTTATTTGCAGAAGAGATTGACGAGGATAAACCAGAATTTTCAGCAAAAGGGGATTTATCAAAAGAAGAAATTGATGATTTGATATTTAAGAGAAAGGGTTAACAAAGTGCCTCATCTTTTCTCGGGTCTTCCCAATCAGATGATTGCTGGACTGCTGCCCCAGTTATTGGATTTTGATTCACAAGTTCTCCATTTTCACATGTGATTATATAATCCTGGCAATAGTTGTCTTCATTGCATATTGCCTTGGTATATGAATAAAAGGCACCAAGGTTCCCCTTATCCCCCTCATTCGTTGAAAAGTCGCCATGGATATCAAAGGGTTGGTCGCTGTTCAACAAATTCGCCCCTCCTGTTAAGTTTGAGGTCATGCTTGATTGAATTAATAATTGCCTTTCCTGTAATTCCTGCAGAACCAAGATTAAAATAAATATATGAAATAATCCCGGCTAAGATTACAAGCAAAATCACTATTGCAATTATTGTTTTTCTCATGTTATTAAACATTTAAGGATATTTTTAAATTTAACTTTGCAATTTCAAACAACTATTAACTATTGCTCTCTTAACTTCAGGATGTTTTTTTTCTAATTCATCAACAAATTTTGAAATCTTATTGCCCCTAGTAAAAATATTCTCTTGAATATTTTTCGGGGCTTCGGAGAAGTTCTCGCACCTCCTTGGGGTACACCCTTGGGTGTCTTCCTTGATTTTTTTAA
>CBDVES010000087.1:0-3353 GCA_965373065.1 uncultured archaeon
TTTCTACTGTAATTGAGTTCTGCGTCAGTGTTCCTGTTTTGTCTGTTGCTATAACTGTCGCAACACCAAGAGTTTCAACCGCGGGCAAGTGCCTTATCACTGCATTTCTTTTTGCCATTCGTCTCGCACCTATTGCCAAAACAATAATTAAAACCGCCGGCAAACCCTCGGGGATTCCTGAAACCAGTGAAGCAATTGTAAATAAAAATATCTCAAAAAATTCTAATTTATTAATAAAAAATCCAATTATAAATATTAGGACAGCCCCAATTCCCGCGAAAATCGCCATTTGCACAGCCAGTTGATTTACTTTCTTGTTGAAGTGTATTTTTGGCTGGACTATCTCCTGTATTGATTCTGCCACCCGACCTATTTCAGTTTTATTTGCTGTTGCAACAACAATTGCTTTTGCCTCTCCAGAAACAACTAAAGTGCTCATAAAAACCATGTTTGTTCTGTCTGGCAGGGTAACAGATTTGTCGAGGATTTTCAGACTTTTTTCCTGCGGAAATGATTCGCCGGTCAGGGATGATTCCTGGGTCCTGAAATTTTTCATTTCAAAAACACGGGCATCTGCCGGAACCTTATCCCCTTCTTCTAAAAAAATTATATCCCCTGAAACAACTTCCTTAGAAGGAATTTTCATAACTTGGTTGTTCCTGTAAACTTTTGCATAAGAAATAATTAATTTTTGCAAAGCGTCAATCGCCCTCTCTGCTTTTCTTTCCTGAACAAAACCAATACAGCCGTTAATTAAAACAACCGCAAGAATAACATACCCGTCGATAAGATGATTAAAAACAAATGAAATAACCATCGCCACAAATAAAATATAAATCAAAGGGCTGTTGAATTGTTTAAGAAAAATAAATATCTGAGAGGTTTTCTTTTTTTTAGAAATCTTGTTCAACCCAAATTCTGCCAGTCTTTTTTTTGTCTGCTTTTGAGTCAGGCCGTTTTCAGAAGTTCCAAGTTCCTGAAAAATTTCCTCTTTTGTTTTTGTATGATAATTATTCATTTAAAGAAAAAGAAATAAGGATTTATTAATTCTTCTTTTGAGGGATTATATTAAATAAATTCTGAAATCCCAATATGATTTAATTAAGTTATAAAAATATTTAGTTAATTTCATGGGTAAAAAATTTGCTCTCTGTGAAGATTATATCCTTTACCAAAGTCAAGGGATTTTGCAACTATTATTAACTCGTCTAAAATATTTTCATATAATCCCTTACGAACTTTACTCATTGCTTTTTTAGTAAATTCATTAAGAGGGAAAAATCCAACTCCCTGCTCAGCATCTACGTGAAGACTATAATTTATATCTTTTTCATCTATTCCTAATAACCTGTCAAATCTTTTTGCAATGTCTTGAATTTTCATTTCCTTTATACCTTTTTTTATTTTTAAATATTCTTATATTCTAAAAGTTATTTCTCCATGCCTCAGGCAACTTCCCACTTCTTGCTAATGCACCAACTATATCTCTTATCATTTCTTTAGTTGCTTCTCTTGCTGCTTCGGCAAATTTTGCAGGGTCTCTATATTTTTCATATGCAAAAATTATCCCCCTTGAAGAATTAACAACTGCTCCGTATCCGTCTTTATTAAAACAAGGAACAACACCTTCGCCACCACCTCCCTGTGCTCCATATCCTGGAACAAGAAAAAAAGAATTTGGCATGATTTTTCTCAAAGTCTCTGCCTGTTCTGGATAAGTTGCCCCAACAACAGCACCAATCGGAGAATATCCTCTCGCCCCGATAAATTGCTGGGCATATTTATTTACATTCAAAGCCACTAAATTATAAAGTTGAGTTTTATCATACACTTCAATACCCTTGCCGATTAACTGTTCTCTCTCGTCAGGATTAACTTCCACTAATCTATCTTGGAATTCTCCTGAACTTGGGTTGCTTGTTTTAACTAAAATAAAAATTCCTTTTTCATGCTCTTTACAAACTTCAAAAAAAGGATTTATCCCGTCGCTTCCGAGGTAAGGATTAACAGTTAAAAAATTTAAATCAAATGATGGCTTGTCTGATGATTGGGTTTTAACAACTCCCAAGTGCCCGTCTGCATAAGCCTGGGCAGTGCTTCCAATATCATTTCTTTTTCCATCTTCAATTACTATTAATCCTTTTGACTTGGCATAATCAACAGTATCTTTGAACGCCTTTACGCCTTCTGAGCCATATTTTTCATAAAATGCTATTTGAGGTTTAACTGCTGGCACCAAATCACAAACAGCGTCTATAATTGCAAAATTAAATTTTCTAAATGCTTCAGCAATATCTTCAAATGAATCCCCATCTATCAAGTGCTTTGGGATTCTCTCTAAAACAGGGTCAAGACCCACAACACAAGGATTTTGTTTTTCATCAATTTTTTCCAACAACTTATCAGTAATTGTTTTCCTTAATTTTAATTCTTCAACACCATATTCTTTAAACCCAACTTCTATTGCTTTAGTTATTTCTTCTCTTGGTTGCAATTTATCAAATACTATTGGTAAAAGTTCTAAAGCAGAACTCATATTATAAAATTTAAAACCTTCTTTTTCAACAGCCTGTTTTACACTTAGACCATCATCTCTTTTTTCCATTCTGTTTGTTAAACTTATCACACCAATAACTTCTGTTCCTGCTTCTTTCAAATTTTTAAGCGTCTCTATCAAAGAACCTCCTGTTGTTGTAACATCTTCAATAATAACAACTTTCCCTTCTGGTTCACCAACAAAAAATCGATCTTTCATCTCGCCATGTTCTTTTGGTTTTCCTCTTCCCATAGGGAGAACATGGCTTGTTTTTCCATAACCTAAGGATTGTTTTGCCCATTTATCTTGGGTAATAATTCCTAATTTAGTTGCTCCTTCAGGCACACCATAAAAACAATCAGGTTGCAATCCCAAACTTTTAACAAATGCAATTATAAAATCACTCAACTTGTCCATCAAGAAAACATCATTTATCCTCCAGTTAACATACCAGTGAGATATCCTACCTGACTTTAATTTTATTGGCTGTTCAAAAAAATCAATCACATTATTTTCCAAAACAAACTGATTAAACTCTTCTTGATTAAAATCCATGTTTGTAATTAGAAAATTTGTTTAAATAGATTATTGAGATAAAACATACATTTAAAAAAAATAATTAACTAATTACAACATGCAAACAATTAATATCTTAATCGGAATCTTGGTTTTAATTCTGGGCTTTCCTATTGGAAGTTATCTTGCTAAGAATACAAAAGAAGAACTTAAATCAGGGCAAAAATGGTTCAAATTAATTATTCTTGTTGGTTTAATTGGAGGAGCAATTGGATTGGCTGTTGGGAATGATGTTTTATTG
>CBDVES010000088.1:0-3263 GCA_965373065.1 uncultured archaeon
GGAACAAAAAAATACAACTATTAAACAAAATGGTTCAAAGTATCTTGGTATTTGGTTCTCTCCTGAAGATTTTATTTTAATCAGAAAGGTAAGAAATTTATGTGATTATGATAGCCTTAGTGAAGTTGTTAGAGTAGCAGTTATTACACTATGTAAAAGAAAAATTAAAGAGATAAAAAATGACAATAGAAAATAAAACTCAACTGGAACAACTTTACACGGGATTGAAATTGTTAGCACGGCAAGAAGTTATTAAAGAACTTGAGCAAAAGTTTCGCAAAAAAGGAGATGTAGATAGTCTTACAAAATTAAATCAAATTGCTAAACAAAAATGAAAACTAAAAACTACCAATCATATTTCGCAAAGAATTCTGAATTTGTGAATAATTCAATAAGAGCCAATAGAACATATCCTGTTGGCTTTTATAGTCCAACAAAAAACCAAGTTGATAAGTTTTTAGCCATAAGGGCAGGCGATAATAGATTATAATTCGTCTGCTCTTTGAGAAAGAAAAATGGAAACCGTAGAAATAATGTTGGATTGATTGAAAAAACCGAAATTTGAACCTGTATACCGTTAAAATAAGGATTTAATTAAGGAGATTAACTATGAAAAAAGACGATTTAAAAACATTTGAGAATAAGGAAATTAAAATAGTTCTTAAAAATGATTATTTATACACTGGAAGGATACTCAAACTTTCAGAAGATTGTTTTTTACTCCGAGATATGTATGGTAATGAAGTTTTGATTTCTTATGATAATATTAAATTTGTAAAAGATAATACGAAATTAAAAAGGAGGTCAAAATAAAATGGATGAAGGAGAAAGAGAAGTAGATAGGTTTAATGAAAGTTTGAGAGCAAAAAACCTGGATAGAATGGAAGAGGGAGAAACAAGATGCAGATTTTGTGGTGCTTGGTTAGATGAAGATGGTTTTAAAAAACCAGGTCAAAAGATGGGATGTGGATGTTGCGAAGGAATGTAAAAATGGATGCTAAAACAATATTAAAAAAACTATATGAAAAATTTCCTGATTTAGAAATTTGTTTTTATAATGAGAAGTATACTGAAAGTAATGGATGGGGCAAATGGAAGAAGTTTGTTGATGTTGGTTACAATATTAGTTATGAGACAGCCAGATTATATAGAACCGTTTTGCCAATAGAAATGACTTTAGATATTGAAGACAAGAAACATACAGAAAAAATAAAGGAAAAATTACTGAGTCTTGGTTTTAAATTTAAAATATATGATACTGGTGGCAGAGGTGTCCACTTCCATTGGTTTATGGAAGAGTTAAAAAAATATGATAAAAGTATTCTACCACACATTAAAAAATATGTGATGGAAATGATTTGTGAGAAGAATAAATTTGACCCAAAGAAAAGAGACAACAGGACTTTAATTGGAGCAGAATACTTTTATCATAGAAATAGTAAAAATAAAAAAACTTTACTTTTTGAAACTGATTCAGAAATTTATCCTAACAACAGACTACCTCAGAATGTGTTGAATTATATTAAAGAAGGGTTACCCGAAAAGTTTGAAGGCAATATTAGAGATGATATTGTTGCAACCGTAGTCTTCAAAGATAAAGAACCATGTGAGGCAATTCAAAATTTAATTCAAAAAGGACAGAAACATCCTAACAGAAATCATTGGGCAAATCTTATTGTGCAACAGTTAAGAGATTATTGTGGATTAACATTTGAAGAATGCTTTGAAATAATAAAAAAATATAATCAAAACTGCAATCCACCTAAAAAAGAAGATATAATAAAAAGAGATTTGGTAGAGCAGTATGCGAGAGAATATGGGATTAATTGTAATACATTATGTGACTATTGTCCATACGCTAAAGAGGGGGATGAAATTAACTGTCCTAAACAACTTGGGTTTTCTAATATTTCTGATGTGTGTTTTGATGAGCTGTCTGACAAACAAAAAGAGACAACTATTCAAACAAAATCTAAATTACTATACCCAAAGAAAATTAATTTCTTAGATACTAAATTTTATGACACATGGGATAAGGTAAAAAGTAGAGCAATAAAATTATCAAAAAGCCACAATAAATTAATATTCTTGGCACACACAAAACACACTATCACTGGGAAAGCACAATTAATGTTTGATGTTAAAAAAAGCATTCCTCTAATGTCAAAACTTGAAAAAGAAATAGTAATTAAATCAGGGGATGCAAAAGGAGAAAAATTAAAAGTGCATTCATATAGATTTCTTGATGACAACTATGATAGAAGAAAAGATGGTTATCAAATAGATTGTTTTGATTATGATTTTTGGATATATAAAATATGCGACGAAGGCAAAGAGTATCTTATACTATCCCCAGATAAAATAGCGGGAGAAGAATGCACTTTTACTGGTATGAAGATTAAGATGACTGATTTCACAGAATTATCAAAAAATTTAAAACTTAGAAGTATTACTACAATATTTATTTTGGATAAAGTTAAACCAACAATTCAAAACTTAAGTAAAGAAGAAATGGTAGCACTTTCTCTTAAAATGAAAACCGACTATGGATTAGACCCAGAAGAAATTATAAATTTTATTTTTACTAATCCTCAGGATAATAAGATTTATAGGTATAATGGATATTTTGATAAACTTATTTTATCTCAATTGTTTAGTGGGGAATTTGAAGGCTACCCATTACACCTACTCATTATGGGAATAGTAGGAACAGGTAAAACTAAGTTACTCGAGTGCTTAGATAAAATATTTCAAGAAGAGCAAGGTATATGTGAAGGTGCTAACTCTACATTAAAAGGCTTGGTTCCAAGTTT
The DNA here is from genome assembly GCA_965373065.1 of uncultured archaeon. Classification (GTDB taxonomy): domain Archaea; phylum Nanobdellota; class Nanobdellia; order Pacearchaeales; family GW2011-AR1; genus JAUWPB01. The sequence continues at coordinate 2,814 of CBDVES010000088.1, forward strand.
TAAAGAAAAACCAGCAAACCCTGGCTATATTTTAAAATGTATCAGGATGTCTTTAATTGACGAGTTAATGAAACTCATAGAAGGTGTCCTAAACCAAACACAAAGTAAAGAAATATTATCTGATTATTTTGCAAAATTAAATATGTTATTTGAACACAAAAAGAGGATGTTGGTAAGCGGAAATGATAATAGTTTTTATGCTCAATGCACTTCCAAAGTAATTGCGGCTACAAATCCTCTGGTAGGTAGAAACCAGTTTGTTTCACATGTAGATATTATAGGACAAACTACACTTTCAAGATTAATTTCATATATTCAAGGTAAAGAATTTATGGAGAAAATAAGGGAAAAACCACCAGAAGAGAATGAGAGCAGTTGTGCAATAACACATAGAGATAAATATATGATAAATAAAAAAAATATAAAAAATTATATATTTAGTTATACTTG
>CBDVES010000089.1:0-3261 GCA_965373065.1 uncultured archaeon
ATTTATGTTAAAGAAGAAATTAAAGTAAGTTATATTTTAGAGGATAAAGAAAAATTAAATTACTGGTTATTTTTAATTATAATTCCAGTAATTATTTTGGGTTTTTATTTTTATAAATTAAGGAGAAAATTTGGTTCATCAAAATCATTGCAAGATAAAAAAGAAAATAAATTAGAAATAATAAAACAAACTTTAAGTGAAAGAGAAAATAAAATAATTGATAAATTAAAAGAAGTTGGAGAAATAAAAAGTTCTCAATTAAGGAAAATTTGCGAGATTCCTAAAGCATCTTTTTCAAGACATATTCAGGAACTTGAAAAAAAGAGTTTGATAAAAAGAATTGGCGAGGGGAAGAACAAAATCTTGTCATTAAAGTAGTTTTATTTTAGTTCCATTATTGTTCCAGACAGAATATATAAATAATATTTTTTTAAATTTAACATGACAAAAAATAAATTTGGACTTAGTTCAAATCATATAGAATCAGAAGGGAGGAAAAGAAAATGAAAAGTGCTATATTAATGACAACTTTGCTTGTAGTTAGTATTTTTGCCGGAGTGTTTGTTTTGGCGGAAACAGAAAATGTTGTGAGCAGTTCTGGCGGAGGAGGCTCTGCTGTGGCAATACAAAGTAATACTGCCGGTTTAACAGAAATTCAATCCGAAGATGTGGCTGTTAGTATCTCGCAAATAGAACCAATAGAAATTCAATCAGAAGATGTTGAAGTTTCTTTACAAGAAGTTGAATCTATTAAAGGACATAAGCGAATAGGGTTTGCTAAAGTTTGGCGAGGTCATGGTTGGATAGATAATAATAAAGACGGGTATCTTATCACAGGGTTTTGGGCAAGTCAAAAGTTTGCAAAAATTGATGTTTCTAATAAAGAAATTGACAAAGTAAAAACAATAAGAACTTTTGGAATATTAAGAATTGTAAAAGACAAAACATACAGACTTATTAGAGCTCCAACAACTGAAGAGATAGAAAATGTAAACAGTGTAAGTTTTTATGTTATTCCTATAAACGAAATAGGAGATGCACATGAAAGTCATACAATTCAATATGAAGATGAAGACATATTAAAAAGAGATTCTGTTGGAAAACTTGTTTTAACAAGAAAAGAAAAATTTAAAGGATTAACAACATGGAGTGGAACTCTTAGTTTTGAAAAAGGGAATCTTGTAGGCTCATGGAATGTTGAACTTGGAACAGATATAAATGTAATTAAACCTGTTCAAGTAAAAAAAATTAGAAGAGTCATAGGAGAAGTTCAAAATGCAAGAGTAAGAATAAATGAAGCTGTTTCTATAAGTTCTTCAGAGAGTTCTGCTACTGGAGAAAGTTATTCTACAACTGGGGAAGTTAAGAAAGAAATACAAATAAAACCTGTTAAGATAAAAAGAAAAAAGTTTTTATTTGTGATTCCAACAAAGCAAAAAATTTTAGAAGTTGAAGTAACAAAAGATGGGGAAACTTACACTAGAGAAATCAAGGCAAATGAAGCAAAAAAAATTGATGACTACACAGTTAGTGTAGGCGATTTAGAAGACGAGGAAAATATTGAATTGAAAGTAGAATAATTTAATTTTATTTTTTAGATGGAGAACTCTTGTTCTCCTTTTTTTATTTTTAATTAGTTTTAAAAACATTTAATTCTTTTTTATTTTATGAAAAAGGTGAAAAAAGAAAACAAAGAGAAAATCATGGAGATGATTAAGAAAGCTGGAGACCCTGATAATTATAAAATTTCTTGGGATGTAAAAGGTGTTCCATACAAAATTCAAAAGAAAGCCGATATAAAAAAAGGAGGAAAGTCTCGAGCTTCTGGCTCCCAATTTGAGTTAAAAGTTAGAAAGGATTTAGAAAGCCAAGGGAGAATTGTTGATAAATGGACAAATAATGTTGAATTTGAAAAAGATGCGAATAAACAAATCATTCCTCAAACAGGGAAAATAATCATCTCTAGAAAATATAACCCTTTCAAAAAAATGTTAATTGTTGGAACGGGCTTCCCTGATTTTATTTCAATTAAAAAAGTTACAGATAAATTGTATAGTGTTATTGGAGTTGAAGTTAAGATGAACGGAATTCTTTCAAAAATTGAAAAACAAAAATGTGCATGGTATTTGAAGGAGGGGGTTTTTTCTGAAATCTGGATTGCGAAAAAATGGACACCCAAAGGTGTACCCTCCTCTACAAAGTCCCAAAGGGATGACCCCTCAAAGGATGACTTTGGAGAGCCTTCTGATGAGCCTAAAAAAGACCTAAGCGAGGAGGGCAAGAAAAAAGGGCAGATTGAGTATGATGATTTTGTTGAGAGATATGGGGACAAGTACAATTAAACTTAAATATTCTTTTAAAAAAAATCGCAACCCTTGTTTCTGTTGGTCCAAAAATGTATTTTGCGTCGCAGGTTGTTGTGATTGTTAATAACGAGTTGGATAGAAAAGGGGTTTGAGCCAAGTTTAAGAACCTGAATTAAAAAATTATTCTGGAATTTCAAAACTAATTGGAAACTTCATAATAGGATAATCTTCATCATTGGAAACAAGATAGAAATATCCTTCATATTCTCCTGGATTTAGATCATATGGAATGATAGTTATTTCTCTCCTTTCAAAAGACCCGTCATTTGTAATATTCAAATTCTTGGACCCTCCTGCAACACTAATCCAACTTGGATATTTGCCTACAATGTAGTTTTCATTAAAAGACAACCACTTAGGATGTAAGACATAATTTGGATATAATCTTAAAATATCTTTACCGCGATTGTAGAATTTTAACTCAAGTATTTTAGGTTCTGTAACTTCGCCAAAGTCAAGGCTTCTTCTTGAAAAACAAATTTTAGGACCGCTATTTTTTACAATAAAAGGCTCTTTTCGCATTACTAATGTAGGATCTCCAAACCAATTATGGCTGACAGGATTAAAGTCCCAAGCCTCACAAATTCTTTTGCCAGTAAGTAAAGATTTCATATGTCCTAAATCTATTGCCGTACTTGTAAATGTAGGTAGTGATGCTGCCTTAAGATGCTGGGTTTTTCCACTAGTAAGATAATGACCGACTATAAAACTAGGATCCCTAAAATCGCCTACAGAACATGAATTTGGCTCTATTATTAAAGGATTAGATTCATTTAAGTTATCAGTTGTTACATTATATTCATGAATAGATGACCCTCCATGAGCATTCACAAAAAGAAATTCATAGGGCTTTTTGATATATTCAAAATATTCCTCATTTTTATCAACACCTGAG
>CBDVES010000090.1:0-3127 GCA_965373065.1 uncultured archaeon
TACTTGGCAAATAATTTTGATAAGACAGGTAAAACATAACCTCTTATTAAAACAAACCCTCAAATTAAAAAAATCCCGCTTAAAATATTTCCAAAAGATAAACTCTCCAGACTTAAGTTCCCTGAAAAAGAGGAAATTATCATTAAAAGAATTATCACGACAATGTCCTGAACTAATAAAAAACCAATGGAAATTTTCCCATATAACTTTTCTAAATCTTTTTTATCAGACAACAGCTTCATAATTATTATGGTGCTGCTAAATGCAAGAGCCATTCCAATATACAAAGAAACAGTCACGGAAAATCCTAATAATCTGCTTATTAAAAAACCAAATAAAGATGTAAAAATAATCTGTCCCATCCCGGTTATCAGGGAAACTTTTCCAACTTCTTTTATAACCCTCGGACTTAAACTCAGACCAATAATAAAAAGAAGCAATGTAATGCCTATCTGAGAAAAAACTTTTATGGTTTCAGTTGACTGGACAATATCCAAAAAATAAGGACTGACAATTATTCCTGCAAGAATATAGCCAATTATTAAAGGCTGTCTCAATAACCTCATTACCCCTGCAATTAAAACAGTTATACAAATAATTATGCTTAATTCTACAAATATTTCCATGGTTGTTTATTTCTTTTTTGGCTGGCAATGTTTATTAATATGTGATTTAACATGCTTTATCATCTTATCATGATGTTCTTTTAATTCCTCCTGAAAAGTTTTTTTATAAACATATTTTCCAAACAAAGTAAAAAAATAAAATGTCATTCCTATTCCAAGAAAAGAGAAAAACATGGTAAATATTTTCCCAATACCTGTTTGAGGAACAACATCTCCATACCCAATTGTAGTCACAGTAACAACAGTAAAATATAATGCATCAAGATGCCCCCATCCTTCAATAGAAGAATAAACAAATGTGCCCCCGAATAATAAAATTAAAAATATTATAATTGCTATGATGAATTTTTTATGCAAGTCCATTTTTGTTACCTCTTTTTTATTCTTGAGAATTACAAACACTTGATTACAGTTCTATAATTCTCTTCTTGTTATAATAAAAAATCAAAGTATAAAAAGGTTTTTAAATCAAATTATAATTTAATTCATATGCCAAAAGTAAGAATAAAACTTAACAGCACAAACATAAAAATGCTTAATGATATTTGCAATTCTATCCAAAATTTGGCTAAAAAAGCAGGAATAGCAATCAGCGGACCTATCCCATTGCCGACAAAAAAACTCAAGGTGACAACAAGAAAATCTCCTTGTGGAGACGGAACAGCAACATTTGACAGATTTGAAATGAGAATCCATAAAAGACTTATTGACCTGCCTGCAAACGAAAAAATTATCCATCATATTATGAGAATGCAAATCCCAAAAGATGTTAATATCAAAATTGAGATGAAAGATTGAGAATATATTTCTTACTAAATAAATAATTAAAAACTTAAATTCTGTATTTCTCTAATGAAAAAGAGTTGTGGCGATAGTTCTAATCAGCGAGGAGGTGTTGCACAATATTTTCCAAGAGAGAGACGCGGGAGAATTTTATTAGGTCTTTTTTATGTTGGTGTTATGTGGAAGAAGAGGAATAAATAATAAAGAGATTTTTAGTTAATTATAGAATCCAGCAATATTTTCCATCAAACAAATCCTTAAAAACTTTTATTTTTTCTTGCTTTCATGCTAAGGTGGTTTGAAAAACATAATAAATTTTCCGCAGTAATTACACTTTTTGGTGCGATTGCAATTTTCTATATTTCTTCATTACCTTTTTCTGGAGGAGTGGGTGGACCAAGCTTTATCCCAACCCTTTATCACTTCTGCGCATTTTTTTGTTTAGCATTTTTCTTATTAATCTCTTCAGTTAGAGGAAAAGAAGAATACAGGATTTTCTTATTAGCGATTTTTATTTCTATAATTTACACAATCACTGACGAAGTTCATCAATTGTTTGTTATTGGAAGATATTTTGCCTTTTCAGATATTTTTGTCGACACCCTCGGTGTTTTGTTGGCATCAATGATTTATCTTGTTGCAATTAAATACAGGAAGATTTATATAAACTCCTGAATTCTCTAAGAAATGAAACCCCTGACAATAATCTTTATAATAGCTTTAATTCTTGTTTTATCTATTGGATTATATAAAATAACCGGAAAAACTTCAATGGATACTGAAACAAAAATTAAACTTGAGACAACAATGGGTCATATTGAGATAGAACTATATTCTGATATGCCAGTTACAGCCGGGAATTTTAAGAAACTTGTTGAACAGGGTTTTTATAATGGAGTGATTTTCCACAGGGTTATAGACGGATTTATGATTCAAGGGGGAGACCCAACAGGAACAGGAATGGGAGGACCTGGATATACTATTGAAGATGAATTCGTTGAGGATAATAAAAATAATAAGTATACAATCTCAATGGCAAACGCAGGACCAAACACTGGCGGGAGTCAATTTTTTATTAATTTAGTTGACAATAATTTCTTAGATAATAAACACCCGGTTTTTGGAAAAGTTGTAAAAGGAATGGATATTGTTGATGAAATAGCAAAAGTGCACACAGATTCAGGCGACAAGCCACTTGAAGATGTTGTGATAATCAAGGCAAAAGTTATTTAAAAATAATATAAATATTTAAAAACTACAAATAACAATTAATAACATGGAAAAAGACATTGGAAAAATAAGCAAAGGAGAATATCAGGGAGCAGTAACTGAAATTGTTGTTGGAATAAAAGAATACAACGGAAAAGTTGGTATTGATATAAGAGAATTTGTTGCGAGCGAAAGATATACTGGACCTACAAAAAAAGGATTGAGAATCCCGGCAGCAGATTTTCCAAAGTTCAAAGAAATGATTAATTCTATAACCGAAGACGATTTGAAACCGGAAAAAGTTTCAAGTGAAGAAGAACAACTTGACTCTGGACAAGAAACTTTGGCAGAAGAAAAACTTGAAGTTGAAAAGCCAGCACCTAAAGGTGTACCCTCAAATTCAGAAGTTGAGGGCAAAGAAAATCTGCCTGATTATTAAGTTAAAAGAATTTTATTAAAAAGTTTGATTCAAAAGTGTTATATCTAATTTAAAATTCTATTTAAAATAT
>CBDVES010000091.1:0-3117 GCA_965373065.1 uncultured archaeon
CCTTTTCACTAACCATTGGCAATAATTTCTGATATTTTTTAATTCCTGCTTCTATGTCTGCATAGAGAACTCTTTTGTAAGCTTCTCCAATTCCACCCCCACTACCAGACCATCCAAATGCCATTTTATTTTTCTCCTCCAAAATCTTTCATTCTAATAAGTAATGATTCCAACTCGCTTATTGCAGTTTCATAAAGAGGTTTAACATCCTCACTAACTTCAGGCAACAAATCCTGATATTTTCTTATTCCTGCTTCCACATCCACATACAAAACCTTTCTATAAAATTCTCCAATTCCTGCGTTACTTCCTGAAAATCCTACAGCCATTTTATTTTTCTCCTTGATTTAATTGTTATTATTAGGCATTAAAATAAATTAAAGGTTTTGATAAGATTTTACTAAATTAAGCGAAATACTGCAATGAGTTTTAAGTTAATTAGTAAACTTTAAAAACATCTTATTATTTATCAAAATATGCAAGAATTAAAAATAGATAAAATAGATAAGAAATTGCTTGGTTATATTTTCCATAATTTTAGAACCCCTATCACTCAAATAGCAAAAAAGTGCAGAATATCAAGAGAGCAAGCAGAATACAGAATTAAAAAATACGAGAAATCTGGATTAATAAATAAATATCTTTCTGGAATTAATTTACACGCACTTGGTTATAATAAAAATTATATTATTAAATTAAGAGTAAAAAATCCACAGATAAAAAAATTAGCAGAAATAAATAATTTAGATAATCTTTTGGTATTTACAAGAGTTTATTGTTATGGACAATGGGATTATATGATATCTATTTTTGCAAAAGATAAAACCAATATTTTGGAATTTATTTCTTATCTTTATGAATTATGGAAACATGAATTATTAAACTATGAAATTCTTGAACCAATTGAAATGCATTATTTTCCATTAAAAATTTTTGGAAAAACAGAACATGATAAAACTTTAAGTTATGCAGAAAGTAAAAAAATTGTTTTAGATGATTTAGATAAAAAAATATTATCTGTCCTTGCAGAGAATGCAAATATAAAAATCGTTGAATTAGCACACAAAGTTAACTCAAAAATTGAAACAATAAATTATCGCTTAAAGCGTATTGAAAAAAACATGATTCTCGGTTATAGAATTTTTCTTAATCTTGATGTAATTGGATATAATTTAACTTTAATAAATGTCAAGATGAATAATTTATCAAAGTCATTTCAGAATAAATTATTAACCTACGCAAAACAAAGAGACAGAGTGCATGCTTTTTCTTTAAATGTTGGAAAATTTAACACAATATTTCAAATAATTTATAAACACCCTGAAGAACTTAAAAAAGAAATTAATAAAATAAAAGAAACTTTTGCAGAGAATTTAATTGAATATGAATTAGTTAATATTGAAAAAGAGTTGAACCCAAAAATGTTACCTGATGTTTCTTAATCATCTTCCAACAATCCCTCTTCTTTTAATTTATCCAACGCTGAACACATCATTAAAGGAAAAGTTATGCAAACATCTCCATTTACTGTCGCTGCTTCTGCATCATCTTTCAACTTCCCCCATGATTTTGCTTCCTGAGTTGTTGCCCCAGACATGCTTCCTGAACTTGCATGAGAAGTTGTCATATAAACTGCGTAATCAAAACCCCCGCTTAACAAAGCTGCAAAAATTGCATAATGTTTTGAAGTGCTCCCTCCCAAAGAAATCAAACCCTTTTTCTCGTCAAAACTCAAATCAGTAACAACTCTTTCCATGTCTTTAATTGTATCTACAATAAAATCCGGGTGTTTTTGCTGAAACATAAATAACTGAAACCCAAAACTCGAATCAGCAATCCCAGGACAATAAATTGGAATATTATTTTTCGCTGCCTGATATAAAATTGAATCTTTACTTTCAATCATTAAACCAATTTCTTTTAACAACTTAGAAACAGAAATTCTAGGCCCGTTAGGGTCACCTGCTTTAGCAGGTTCTCGTGCCCTCTGGGTATCCCTGTGGGATTTTTGTTTCTCATAAATCTTTGTCAAATACTCATTCATTAAATCCTCAAATTTCATAAAACTCTCATTCCTGATTAATAAATTTCCAACCCTGTTTTCCCCTCGTTCATGCATTGAAACATCATCTGCATAAAAGTTTGAAATCTCAAATTCCTCTCCAATAGATTTCATAATGTCTTCTTCTATACTCCCAGAAGTTGTAACAAGAATATCTGGAATTTTCAGTTTGCACAACTGAGCAAAAAATCCTCTTAATCCAGAAGTAACCATATTAGAAGTAAATGTTAAAAAAACTTTAGCCCCTGAACGCTTCATCTTTAAAACAACATTCCTTGCCTCGTTTAATTCAATCGCCTGATATCCAAGAGAGCCAAAACTATCCACGCATTCTCCCACACTCATATTAGGTTTCCATAAAAAATCTTTTACTTTTTTCATTTTTGGTTCCTCCAAAAAGGAAAACATGAAAATCTTTTGTTCGGCGTTCTCGACGGACAACTGGAAATCTCTGATTTGCTCTTGTTCGAAACTGAAATTTCGGACAAATGAAAATTCTTGAATTTACTTTGATTTTCTTTTTTCATATTATATTAATTAACTAAAATTTAAAGTAAAAACTAGAATTACAAAATCGGTATTGCTAAAACTTCTCCCAAAATTCCTAAAGCCATAATTTATTTAGAAAAACTCCATTTTTAAAGATTTCCAATAATCTTATTGTTGTATTCCACAACAAAAATCTTTTTAAATGAAAAACAACAGATAATATCACAATGAATAAATGGTTTGAACTTTTAATGGGACTAATCTTACTTAATGGAGTAATTTTATTTGCGTATTTTTCAGGAGCTCACTCCTGGGTTTTATTTGGAAAGGATTTTAATTTCCTAACACCAGCATGGGAATTCCTCAAAGGAGGAATAGTGTGGTTTGTGATTATGATAGGATTGCTGTTCATCATGCTGGGTATTAGCGACCTCAAAGAATAGATTTCTAAGTATCCACTAAAATAAAAAAATAAGAAAAAGAATTTCAAAATTATTTAAAGACTTTAACTAATGCGTAAACACCGCAGATAGCTATCAAATAATAAATAAGCATCAAAACTAATG
>CBDVES010000092.1:0-2985 GCA_965373065.1 uncultured archaeon
TGTGGAGGAGATAATTTATCTTGGGGATTTGCTGTTTCCATTTAGTGATTTGGCAAACAGGAATGCTGATTTGATTAAGCCAGGTTTTGTTGAAGAATGGTGGAACTTGGAGTTAGAAAAATTTTCCCAAGATATAATAGAGAGTATAGACTATTTAAATGTTTGTTTTGAAAAAGCAATTGAATTGAGTAAGAAATACAAAATTCCTTTGCATCCAAAATTTATTTTTTACTGGACAGAGATTTCTAAAGAGCAATTTTTGGGCTTGGTTGATTGGTTAAAACATTCTGTGGTTAGAGGGGGAAAAATTGTTTTTCCTTTTAATAAAACAGAACAAGAAAGATTTGAGGTTGGCAAGAGGACTTTAGAGTTGTTGGGGGCTGAGCATAATGTTACAATAGAAAATGTTGTTTTAGACGAGGAAAACAGCAAGGCGTTGTTTGTTAATCTTGGAATTAATTTGAGTTTGTTAGAAAAAGAAGAATGTTTTTTAAAAGATATTATTGAGCAATTAAATAAAAAATTAACTGTTGAGAGTTTGGAAAAGAATAAAGATGTTTTAGAATTAATTAATGAATTTTCTAAATTTGAGATTAAAGATAAGGCAGGGGATTTTATTGGAACAAGGATGGGCAGGCCTGAAAAAGCAAAGTTGAGAAAATTGACCGGGAGTCCGAATGTTTTGTTTCCTGTTGGAAAAGAAGGCGGGAGATTAAGGAGTGTCCAGACTGCGTGTGAGGCGGGCAAGGTTAGAAGCGCATTTCCTATTTTCTATTGTGAAGATTGCAAGAAAGAAACAATTTATTCTGTTTGTGAAGATTGCGGGAAGAAATGTAAAAAGATGTTTTATTTTTATAAGACCAAGGAGAAATCTTTTAATAAAATTTCTGAGGAGCAGGAAAAAGAGGGACAGCCATATTGTAATTTTGATTTGGATATAAATCATTATTTTGAAAAAGCAAGAGAGAAAGTTGGTTTTGAAAAATTAGAAGTCCCGCTTTTGATTAAGGGTGTGAGGGGGACATCTTCAGCAGGACATATGATGGAAAATCTTTCTAAGGGTATTTTGAGGGCAAAACATGATTTGCAGGTTAATAAAGACGGGACCATTAGATTTGATGCAACTGAGTTGCCTTTAGTTAGTTTTAGACCAAAGGAAATTTCTGTGAGTGTTGAGAAACTTAAGGAATTAGGATATGACAAAGATATTTCTGGAAAGGAACTTGTTAAGGAAGACCAAATATTGGAGTTGATGCCCCATGATATTCTTATTCCAAGTTCTCCTGAATCTTTTGACGAGAGAGGGGATGATGTTTTTGTTAAGATTTGCAATTTTGTTGATGATTTGCTTGTGAAATTTTATGGGCTAAAACCATTTTACAATGTTAAAAAAAGAGAGGACTTGATTGGGAAGTTGGGGGTTTGCATGGCACCTCATAATTGTGCAGGAGTTATTTGCAGGTTTATTGGATTTTCAAATACTCTTGGTTTGTTTGCCAGCCCATATATGCATGCTGCTATCAGGCGCGACTGCGATGGTGATGAAGCAGCGATTATGCTTTTAGGAGATGTTTTATTGAATTTTTCAAGAGAGTTTTTGCCGTCGCACAGAGGAGGGACGCAGGATGCTCCTCTTGTTTTGAATGCGAAGATTGATGCAGGAGAGGTTGATGACCAGATTTTGGATTTTGAGTTGAGTTATGGTTATCCTCTTGAACTTTATGAACTTGCTGAGCAGAGAAAACATTCTTCAAAGGTTAAAGGAATTAAAATGGTGAGAGATGTTTTGAAAAAAGGAGAAAATCCTTTTATTAATATTGGTTTTACTCACGACACCAGTGATTTTAATAAAGGGGTTGTGTGTTCGTCGTATAAACTTTTGGAGACAATGCAGGAAAAGGTTCAGCATCAGATGGAACTTGTTGAAAAACTTCGGGCTGCAGACACTTCTGACACTGCCCGTTTGATTGTTGAGAGACATTTTATTAGAGATATGAAAGGTAATTTGAGAAAATTTTCTATGCAGGGTTTTAGGTGTGTTGCTTGCAATGAAATTATGAGGCGACCGCCTTTGACAGGGGTTTGTCCGAAGTGCAGAGGGAAAATAATTTTTACAATTCATGAAGGCGGGATAAAAAAATATTTAGAACCTGCCTTGGATTTGGCGAAAAAATATAATCTTTCACCTTATATTCAACAAAATCTGGAATTAACAAAAAGATATATTGATAGTATTTTTGGGAAGGAGTTGGAGAAACAAGAAGCATTGGAGAAGTGGTTTTGATGGATTGGGGTTAGGATGTTGGTAGTTGGTAGTTGGGAAGGTTTAAAAAAGATAACCCATTAATAAAATTACTTTTGAAAAGAAATTAAAATGGCTAAAACAAACAAAACAAAGGAATATAATTTATTTGCAATCCTCGCTTTGATATGCACTTTTGTAATTTATCCTGTGGGTTTAATTTTTGCATTTGTTGCTTTAAGCCAAATTAAAAAGACTGGAGAAAAAGGGAAATGGATGGCGTGGATTCCTATCTGGATGGGAATAATTTTTGTTGCATTACTCTTGATTGGAATTGTTTGGGTAGTTGTGAGAGGCATTAGTGGAGTCTAGTTTTTAATACAAAGAAAAAATAATGGTGGGAATAATTAGAGGATGGTTTTAGGAAATCTGGGTAATTATTAAAGTCACAATTTGAAGTATGAGTGCTATCGCCATAATTTTTGTCCATAGAATAAGTTTTTTTTGGAGTTCATTGGAAGTTTTGGTAAATTCTTTCATGGTCTTGATTAGTTCTGGAATTCCTTTAGTGATAGCGTCAGGGAATATAAAGAAAGATGTAAAAGCGATTAAAAAAATTTAATCTCTAAATAAAATACCAAACAATAGAACAAACAACCCATTATTTAGATTCTCCCTATTTTTCATTAAAGGATTTGTTTTTAATTTGATTTTTGCTTCTTAACCTTTAATAGATAATTTTT
>CBDVES010000093.1:0-2969 GCA_965373065.1 uncultured archaeon
GCAATAACACATAGATATAAATATATGAAAAATAAAAAAAATAAAAAAAATTATATATTTAGTTATACTTGTGTTATCGCTAAAAATATGATTAATTTATATTCAAATTGTCAGAATTTTCTGATATCTGAAGATAAAAAGAATACAAAAGATGTGTTTTTAGAGGTCAAAAACTCCCTGAAAAATCAACCTTTTTCTATTCAGCAGATGTGGCTAGCACGGGGATTACACCATACAACCCTGTTATTAGATGGTATTGTTAAGTTTAGGTGTTTGTTTAAGGATTACAATCCAGACTTTACTGCCACTGAAGAAGATTACACAGAATTAAGAGATTTACTAAAACATATTACAGGAACATGGAATATTCAGTTTGAACCATTTACTTCTATTGAAAATATAGAAGAGAATACCATCTATATAGATAATACAAAATCAAAAGTTGTAAAGAAGAGAGAGAAACCAATCAAAGTTGACAAGAATCAAAAAGAGTTAGAAGATAAAATTGATTTTATGAAAAAGATTGAAAAACAAAAATGACTAAGAAATATTTTGCCTTTTGTAAAAAATGTAAATCAAAACAAGAGATGGTAGTATCTCAAAGAAATAATGAAACAGGTGAAGTTAAGTTAGTTTGTTTATGTTGCAAAGAAGAAATATCAAAATGGAAAGATGAAAATCATTTAGTAGAAATACAATAAAACATTATTAGTTCTTTTTGAGAAGTAGGTATTTACTTTTTAATAATTTTACAGACTTTTTCATTCAGTATTTAAACATAATTATGTTTAAACATAAGTATCTTTAACAATAACCTTTTATTTTATATATTAAATAAAAAATTGTTCAGCGAGGGTAAAATGCAAAATAAAATAATAAAGTGGTTAAGAAAGTGTTGGATTGAAATAATTATTGTAATTGTTATGGTTGTAACAATTTACATTTTCCTAAAATGAAAAAACAAATATGTTGCCTTTGTGGAAAAGAGTATAAAGGATTTGGAAATAATGCAGTGCCTTTGAAAAATGGAAAGTGTTGTGACAAGTGTAATGTAGATGTGATTATAGAAAGAATTAAGAGAAGAAAAAAATGTCAGAAAAAGAACTAAGTTATAGAAAAAGAAAACCAGACCTTGATATGGAAAGTTTTAGGGCTTGGTTTGTAAAGGGTAATGAAAAAGAGGAACTAAAAGAAATAAAAGAGGAACACCCGATTATTTTAAAGGTCGGGGATATGGAATTACATTTAACTGGATTTAAAAAAGCAATAGACAAAAAAACAAAAAAAGTAATTTTTGCATATAAATTCAAACATGAAGACAAACTTATTCTTTACTATATTTCAGATGAGTTATCAAAAGAAAATCAAGAGAAGGTTAAAATATGGTTTGAAAAAGTAAGTCAAATGAGTATTTCAATAAATTATAAACTACAAGATGTAAGAGGGACGTTAAAAAATATTGAATTAAATAAAAAAATGTTAAGTAGACTATCAGAAAAATGGCAGAATTCGGACACGAAATAGCTGAATGTTGTGAAAAATGTAATTGAAGTGATACTTGCAAGAATTAGTAATATAAAAATGAAACAACAATCAAATATAAATAAAAATGAAAGTTTACGCCACATTTGAGAATATACCAATGATAAGAATTTCAAATAAAAAACTATTAGACTGCGGTTTCGATTGTGGAGATGGTTATAAGATTTTATATTTAAAAAATAAATTGGTTATTTTAAAGGTTGAAAAAAATGAGATTTAAATGTAACACGACGGGATGTGAACATATTTTTGAAACCAAATACACTGAAGAAGATATTAATAAAAAAGATTTGCCTATTTGCCCAAAATGCAAAAATAAAGATAATAAATCCTATCGTTATGAAAAATGAAAATTAAATTTGGAGAAAAACTAAAATGAAAAAGTGGAATGTAGATATAGATTACCCTTCTGAATGTATTGAAGTTGAAGCAGAAACAAAAGAAGAAGCCGAAGATAACGCATTAGAAATGTTAGGAGATGTTTCTATTAATGCTGAAAGAAGTTGCACCGCAGAAGCAGAAGAAATAGAAGATTAATTATTAATCTTGAAAAAATTAAATTTGGAGAAAAATAAAATGGAAAAAGTAAATTTAGATAAAACATTTGAAATTTGGAAAAATAAAAATGAAGAAAATTTAAAAGAAAAGTTTTTGGATATACACGATTTTTATAATTATTTAGAGGAAGTATGGCAGGAATACCAACAAGAGAATGGCTTGATTGATGAATCTAATGAATATGGAGAAGAAAAAGATGAAGAAGGAAAAATAATATTGATTAAAAAAATTCAAGAAGTTAAATAAATATATTATTTGTTAGTATTTTAAAACAACCTTGCAACTTAGCCAAATCTTTTACTTAGACCTTTTGGGAGATTCTGGATAAACTCAACAATTTTATCTACGAGTATTTTAAGAATATTTACCTCTTGTTCTAAATTTTTATTTTGTTCTTCCAATATCTCAATTCTTTGTTCAAGGGTTACAATTCTCGGGTCATTGAGCGAATAAGCAAAACCATCTCCAGAATTATATAATTCTCCAATTTCACTCTCAGATAAAACTCTATCCCAAATTCCAACCTCATCAACTCTCCCATCAAAATCATGTCCAACATGATTAAAAATAGTTCCAATAACATTGTCTCTATTTTGACTGTTATCAGGAGTGGTTACACCAGTTTCAGTATCTTTTAAGATACTATTAACATATAACTTTAATGTATCGCCAACACTATCATAAACCATTACAAGATGGATCCACTCACCTGTATTATAATTATCTGATGTTTCTGCAAATTTTGTGCCCATCGCAGGACTATAAACCTGAGCTCTCCACATAGCATTTTCTGCTCTCATTTGCATTATTCTTCCTTCAAAGTCTAAAAGGCATTCATAAGTTACTTCACTTCCAGGAAGACTATCTGC
>CBDVES010000094.1:0-2929 GCA_965373065.1 uncultured archaeon
ACTTATAGAAATATTGAGAAAATGGGTTATTTAAATGTTTCGGGAAGTGGATTTTGCATAGAAATTAATTTAAAGTGAAGGTTGATTTATATCTAATGGATAAAACCGAGTTTGAAGAAAATTTAAAAGAGATGTATAAAATCTCAGACAAGTATGATAAAGAAACTTCGTCTTATTTTTCAATAGTAGACAAAAAGTGCGAAGAAAAGGATTTTATTGATTTATTTCTAACTTCCCAAAATATTCCTATAACCAAAGAATCAAGATTCGCAATTATTTCTAAACTTGTTTTTTTAAAAAATGACCCAATAATCCAACATCTAAAAAAAGAAAATTTTTCAGAAGAAAAAATAGACCAAATAAAGAGGAACACATATTTGTGGGTAAAAGAATTTTATGAGAAAAGATTTGAAAAATTTATAAAAGAAATTGAGGCAAAAAATTTGTTGTCAAAATTTTATCTTGAAATTTTAAAAGGGGTTCATAAAGTTGGTTTAGAAATGAATAATCTTGAAATTGCCTGGGCAAATCATATTTTAGTTATAAATAAAGAATTGGAAAATAAATTTGAAAATAAACAAAAAATTATGGAGTACTTAAGAAAAAATAATCTTTTAGACCTTGGACACCACAATATTGAAGCAGATAGATGTTATTCTGTTCTTGTAAAAACAAAGAATGGTTATGAAAAAAAATCTTATTTTGAGGCGTTTCAGGAAACACAAAAAGTTATCAAGGAACTTGAAAATTTTAAAAACAATTTGGAAAAATTAGATGATGAAATATACAATCAAAAAAAAGAATATATGGATTATTTAAAAGTTCTAATAATTGCTTTTTCAGAAACAAATACTAATAACTTGGTTTTCAAATGGGCAGATGCTGACAAAGCCTGGATGAAAATTACAACGCCAATTCAGATTAGCCATCCTTTTGAATATTATGATGATGCCTATAGAAAATCTGTTTCAATTGAATGGGATTTAAGATTAAAAAATCTTCTTTTAGAAAAAAGCCAGCAAAAAGAAAAATCAAAAAAAATGTATGAAAAACTTTTTAAAGAAATTGGAAAAGAAAACCATAAAGAAATTTATGAAAAATCAAAAGAACACATAGAAAAAGTTCAGTTATATTTGTCAAAACCAATTTTATTTTATGGGTCTAATTTAAATGGTCTTGCTTCTGCACAAGTTATTCCAAATGATTTAGAAATTTCAAAAATTTTTGGGAAGAAAATTTTTGGTTTTTCAGATATGATATTAAAACAGGCAAGAGAAAAACCATTTACAAAATTATCTAAAAAAATTTATGAGAAAGATTTTTTAGATGAATCACGAAAATTTTTATTTAATGAAACTGAAAAATGGCATAAAATTTATGATTTTTCCACACTTGGTCATGAATATGGTCATCCTCTTTGGCTGGATGATGATACTGAAATAAAAATGAATTTGAAGGGAGAATTTAAAAATATAGAAGAATTTAAAGCAACAATGGGGGGAATTATAAGTTTCTTTCTAAATGAAGAAGAAGGATTAAAAAAAGAGTTTTTAAGAGATATTATCCAAAGGTCTATTGGTTTAATAGCATGGATGGAACAGGAAAGATATAAACCGTATTATATTGAGGGATTATTTTTGCTCAATGAATTTTTTGAAACTGAATTATTAAAATTTAATGGGAATAAAATTTTAATTGATTTAAATTCTGAAGAAAAATATGAACAGATTAAAAAAAAATTTTATGAAATTTATAAAGAGTTGGCAAAAAACTATCTTGAAAAAACAGATGCTTCTAATTTTTTAGATAATCATTTAAAAATTGAAGGAAAAATTTTTCTTCCAAGAAATAAAGATGCAGAAAAATTTGTAAAATATTTTTATAAAAAATATCAGGAACTTGGAAATCAAATTGATGAATCTGTTAAAAAAGAAGATTATATTCTAAAAAATAAATAAATTAACTTTCCTTCCTACTAACCCCGCCCTCTTTTTTAAACCTAATTATCTTTTCCACAAATCCTTCTATTTTTTGCTCGTGGCTTACAATTATCAACTGGTTAACATTTAAATCCTGCAGAACATCCCGCATTTTATCTAATTGCTGGTCAGAAAATCCGTCGGTTGGCTCGTCCAAAATCACAATATCTCTTGTCTTGATTTTGCTCAAAAGAGAATTGATTACCTGATTAAGTGAAAGACGGTATGCAAGAGCAATGGCTGTTCGTTCGCCTCCTGACAGATATGTATAATCTATTTCATAGTCCTGATATTTTATTATTGGAGTAAAGTCGTCGCTGAGCTGGATGTCAAAAGAATCTGATACAAGCATGCAAAACCATTCTGCAAACAATTTGGAGAATTCTGACTTAAGTTTAACCATGACATTTTTTTCAATGCTGGCAACAACTGGCATGAAGTTTTTAGAAAGCCATGTTTCAAGTTTAGTGAGATGATTCAACTGCATTCTGATTTCTTCTGTTTTTTTTATCTGCTGTTTTAATTCTTTTATTTGAACAGAAAACATATAAATCTCTTTTTTTAATTCTGCCAGCTTTATCTCAGACATTCTTTCATTATTCGACGCTGATTCAAGCTCTTTTTGGTTTGCTTCAAAAAGACTATCAAACTTGTTTAATTCAAACACAGAACTCTGCAGAGTTTTAGTATGCCCTGCTAAAAGTTCTATATCTTTCTCAATTAAGACATTTGATTTTCTAATTACTTCAAGACGCATTTGTTTCTCCTGAATCCCCTGGAGTTTAATTCTCAGTATTTTAAGATTAGAGATTTCTTTTTCTACAGAATTAATTTTATCTCTAATTTCACTTGTCTTCTTAAAAATCAGTTGCTTATCTTGTTCCAAAGTTTCTAATTTTTTGTTGTTTTCTGAAATATCTGAATGTAATTTATTCAGGATATTAGCCCGA
>CBDVES010000095.1:0-2892 GCA_965373065.1 uncultured archaeon
ACCCAAACAACCCGCCCAAACCAGACTTGGGAATCTCCATACACTGCTCATGCCTTGTCTCTTCTAATTTTATAGAAGAATTCCTGTAAACCTGAACCTGAATCTCATACTGACCCTCACTTAATTCAACGCTTTTATATTCAGGATAAATAATTGTCTTTGAAGAACTGTCAGAAGGCTCTCTAGAGTCATCCTTTTGGGAAACAAAACTAATTATCGCGTTCTTATTATAAGTCGCCCCATCTAATTTTAACTCAACATTCAACTCATAAAGTTTATCCAAAATAATGTCAACACTTCCATACTCTGTTGTAGAATACAAATATTTGGCGTCTTCAAATCCTTGTGCTTTTGCTAAAATATATCCATTCACACACTGCGGGAATTCTCCACTTAATGATTTTGTCAACGATGTTTTTCCAATATCGCAAGTTGTCCCAAAACACTCATAAGAAATATCTGCTTCAACAGGATTTAATTTAGTGTCATAAGTCCCTACTTCAATTAAAACATTTTTATATTTGCATAATTCTGGATATCCAAATTCTACAGCACTTGAATCTAAGGCCTGTCTTGGTTTATTACCTTGGACAACCACTGCAACAGGGAACTGGAAAATTTCATTCCCACTCTGAACCTGAATTAAAACAGGATA
The DNA here is from genome assembly GCA_965373065.1 of uncultured archaeon. Classification (GTDB taxonomy): domain Archaea; phylum Nanobdellota; class Nanobdellia; order Pacearchaeales; family GW2011-AR1; genus JAUWPB01. The sequence continues at coordinate 656 of CBDVES010000095.1, forward strand.
TCGCACATTATAAACAAAATGATAAGGCACATAACAAAAACCTAAAATCCCCAACCCTGGCTGATTTCCAATTGGCCTTGCAATCAAAACACTTTCTTCTGACGGAACAACCTCAAAACCGTGCGGCCAATCCATTGAATTAATAAACCTGACATCTGCACTTGTACCCTTTAGAATATCAGCATCTATATCTACAATAAAATATTTATTCTCTTTAGTTCTCAAAGAATAATCCCCGGCTTTTGTTTTCAATGCCAAAGTATTTGCTTCAATAGCTTCTTCTAATTCATCAAAAATCTCGTCAGCACTCCACACCATAGGAGAACAAGTCAGCTCAACACCGTCGACAGGAGCATAAAGCCGCAATGTGTCAACAGCATAATTTTCCAAGAATAGACTTTCCTGCTCTTCCTCATATATCTTTTTCGCAGAATCATAAAGCATTCCTAATTTAGACTTAACATTCACCTTATGGGTTTTAATTAATGCACTATCCTCTCCTTTTTCAACATTTAAATCCATATCCAAACTAACCTCAACTTCATTATCTCTAATATTTACTTTTGCTTTTGGCTCTTCCAAAATAATCTCAAATCCCTGCTCATAATATAAATCAAAAACACACTCCTTTATTTCCTCTTCTATAAAATCCTCAAGCTGTTCTTCCATGTTTTTTTTAGAAGGCACCTGCTCTTTCTGAATATTATTTCCAGAAACATAATACCAATAAGGAACAGGGTTTCCTAAAAAATTAAGCTGAGACGAAAAAGGCATATATCCTGAACCTGGCTCAAAATCTGGCAACTCAATATATCCTGCCTGGCTCTCCAAAACATCAATCCCAACCAAAGTCTCATCTTCTAAACAAGATAAAAAACTATTGTAAATCGGTTCAATGCTCGCAGGAATTTCACTCCCAATTAAATCGTCCTTAAAAGCAAAAAAAACAATGACCACTCCAACAAGGATAATCGCAATTATAATAAAAATCGTTACCTGCCCAAGTTTATTATTGAACCCGCTCCTCATTTTTTATCAAGTTTCTCCTTTATCAAATTCATTATTTCTGTATTAAGATCTTTGTCAATAATCTCTTTAAACCTTTTCCAAAGTTTTTCATCCTCTATAAGAAGCAAATATTTTTTCATGATAAACCTATTTAACAAAATCCAAAAGAAAATTAAGTATATAAATGTTTCTTACTAATTTACTTAGTAAGTTATTAAGTTACTAAGAACAAGATAATCTTACCTGTTTAATATTTTCTTAAAAGAAAAATCCAAACCTAATTAAATTACATTCAAGAAGTTAATTTCTTTCCCACTCTTATTTGATTTATCCCTCCAACAAGGATAAGAAATCCTCCAACCAAAGTAATCCATTTCTCAAGATTAAGAATAAAATCAGGCAAGGTAATAAAATTAAAAGCCGAATTAATAAAATAAATTCCAAAGACAAGATAAACAATTGCCCAAACCACCTTTCCTTTTTTAACCATAAAAATAGATAGAAACATTATATTTAAATGTTATGAAAATAACAAATATTATTATGGATTTTTGAACAAAGTATATATACTTCACATTATTAAAAATTATATGATTATTGACGATAAAGATAATTCTTTTAAAAAATTCCTAGCAAGAAAGAAGGTAATAGATGGTAAACAGGAAGGGTTAACCAAAAGCCAGATAGAAGTTTTATTAAGGTATGTTAAAAATAATCTTGATGAAGAAATTGCACCTAATACAATAAAATCTAAATTAAGTTGGCTAAAGAATTTTGCTTATTATGTCAAAAAAGACTTTGAGGAAATAACCAAAGAGGATATCAAAGAGTATATAAATTCAAAGAGAGAACTAAAGCCTAACACTTTCAACAGCATGAAAAGCAAGATTAAGATATTCTTCAAATGGTTATACAAGGTTGAAAAAAGGGGCAAGTATCCAAAAATTGTTGACTGGATTGATGTAAAATCACCAGAACAATCTGAAATAGTTGAAAGCGATTTAATATCCTTTGAAGAAGTCAAAGATATCTTAATCCCCGCTTGTCATAATTTTAGGGATAAATGTATTATTTCTATACTCAGAGAAACTGGAGCAAGAATAAACGAGATTTTGGCTGCAAATGTAAGGGATGTAAGAATGGAAAATGATAGGGCATATATCAAATTGCTAAATTCAAAACAAAGGACTAGAGTTAAAAATTATAGAGAAGTAGTTTTAATTGACACT
>CBDVES010000096.1:0-2831 GCA_965373065.1 uncultured archaeon
TCTAAGAATCATATGACTACCGGTTTGATGATCTACTTTGTAACCTAAATAAAAAAAAATCTTAACTAATTTCTGTCCAGATATTACTGGAAGTTTGGGCATATTTCAACAACCTCTTCTTTTATTGACGGTGGAATTGGTTCATTGTGTTTCTTAACACTTTCTAAATATCCTATCATTGCATCTTTAATATTGTTTATTGCCTCTTGTCTGGTTTCTCCTTGTGAAATACAACCTGGTAATAACAAACACTCAGCTACAAACATACCATCCTCATCCTGCTCAATTATTATTCTATATCTCATTTTAATTAAATATCTTTTGAGTTTAAATAATTAACTGATTTTTTTATTTTTATGAAGTAACAAGACATCGGCAGGGAATGCTATCAAAAGACAAAACATCGGCAAGTTGCGAGTAACGAGGTGCGGGTTTTCAGGTTATTTGACAATGAAGGGCAATTACGGCAGGTGCTCCGACGACAAACCCTATGTTGTTGTTATTTTTTCATCAGAACAACTGATATTTAAAGGAAAATTAATATTCATCTTTTTTAAAATCTCGTTTAAGACATAACACCTTTTTTTAAAACTTAATATGCCTATTCCATATAATTGATTTGTTTTTTCATTCTTTGTTACAAATATCCCTGATTCTATTTGTTCTGAAAATTCATTTTCAGGGGGTTCTCCAAAAGTTATCTCTAAAAAATCTCCATCTTCGTCATAATAAATATCATATGTATTGTTTTCCATTTTATTTTATGTTTTTCTCAAAAAATGCTGATATAATAAATCCTTTTCCATTTAAGTATTTTACTATGACCAATATATATTTATGGGGGGATGTTAAATACTTGTAGTATCTATAATAAAAATGAACATTTTCATCAGTGTTTGAATCTGTTATTGCATCTGGTTTTTGCAGAGTTTCTTTAATTTCCTTAAAATAATTAGCAACAGTGGGATGTTTATTATTAATATGGCTCCACTGCTTTTTTGTTAATCTAATTCTTCTTCCTGTTTTATCAGTTACTTCAAAAACAACTTCCATGATTTAAGAAAAAAATCAGAATATTTAAAATTATTGTATGCTATTTTTTATTTTTATGAAGTAACAAGACATCGGCAAGATTGAAGACATCGGGAGGGAACACCGCCAGAAAACAAAATTTCGGTAAGGAACAAGTTACAAGGCACAAGTCACAGAAGGTTTAAAACAATATCTTGCAATTTCGGGACAGATGCGGAACATGGTATTCTGGCGGAAAACGAGGTGCAAAGTGGTAAAGTCACTTCACAACATAACGCAATTACGGCATGTGCTCCGACGGCTTTGCTGTTATTTTATTAAATCCATAGACTCGGCTCCATGCTTTTCTTAAATTAAGAACTTTTCTTTTTTGTGTTTGGTATCTTGTAAGAAGTTTGTCAAGAATTTCTTTTGCTTCTATGTTTTCAGAGAATTTTTCCCTGAATAAATCTATTTTGGTAATTGCATTTGTGATTAAAGTAACTGCTTCTGTGATTTTTTCATGCGCAAGTTCTTTTGAATCATATCTGTCTCCATAAGCTTCTGCAATTAATCTTGGGATTTTTTCTGCTATTGATTTAATTTCTTTAATATCTTCCTGAAATCTGTCATGCTCTAAAAAAGATAAATTAGTTATTTCATTTGACAACTGAATTGTTTTTTGATAAACTTCCAAGTCCCTGAATGATTTTATCAGGCTTCGAACTCTGTATTTGTTGTATTCATAGTTCATTTTGATGTTTTTCATATCCCAGATTTGGAGCTCAAAAAGCCCCGGATTTTTAATATTTTGGGGGTTTATTAAATATTCGGGATATATCTTTAATGATTTTTGGTTTAAATATTTAACCTAATCTTATTATTACTGAACCTCCTGAACTGGTAATAGTAAGATTAGTAGTCCCAGTAGTATTAATTATAGGATTATTCTGACTTCCTTTATTTGGACTCATGATTATTCCCTGTGTTGAGTTTGAAATGTCTAATTTCCATAAAGGACTCGTTGTGGCGATGACCTACGAAGTGGGCATCGCCTTCTATGCCGAAATTGTCCGATATTGTTTTTTAGACTTGCACCCCTGTGACTTTTTTCCTGAACCATTGCCGTTTTTTACTAAACCAATTCTAAAAACTCATTTCTTGTTGAACCTGCTTGTCTGATAATTTCTAACAAAGTACCCTTATCAATTTCATTATGATTTGGCACCACAGTTGTTCTCCCGTCGCTGTGCCTGAGAAAAATATGACTTCCTTTTTGTCTCACTATTTCAAAACCTTGCTTAGACAATATCTTAACAACTTTGCGACCCGACAGCCTTGGCAGTTTCATAATTATCAACTTCAAAACTTGTAACTAAAATATCTTTAGAACCCACTCCTTCAGGAACACCCATCTCTTCAATATAAAGCTCACATGCTTCTTTTAAATTTCTAATAGATTCCTCCACAGTATAACCCTGACTAACAACATCTAATTCAGGACACAAAGCTACAAATTGTTTTTCTCCTTTTTTAATTATAACTGTAAAATCCATGTTAATAATAAATAATCTTTGGTATTTAAATACTTATCCCAACCTAATAATCACTGAACCTCCATCACTTGTAATAGTTAAATTCGTTGATGATGTCGTGTTTATTATTGGGCCATCTCCAATTCCTCCATTTGGATTAAAAATTAAACCTTGAGTGCTGTTACTTACTGCTAATTTCCATAAAGGACTCGTTGTGCCGATGCCTAAATTGCCCGCTATATAATTATTACCTGAACCTTGCTCACTTGATTTCCCGACGACAAA
>CBDVES010000097.1:0-2805 GCA_965373065.1 uncultured archaeon
GTTTCTGGGGAAAAAGAGAAAACAGAAGAGGTGACAAAAGAACCGCAGTTAACTGATTTGCCGGGGATTGGACCTGCTGTTGCTGCTAAACTTGAGGGTGCTGGGATTTATGATATGATGTCTTTGGCTGTGATGGGGCCAACTGAACTTGGGGATGCTGCCGGGGTTAGTCCTGCTGTTGCACGAAAAGCAATTCAGGCAGCAAGGAACATGCTTGATTTAGGATTTACTGACGGGTTAGAGTATGCTAAAAAAAGAGACAATGTTATGCATATTACAACAGGAAGCAATAGTTTTAATGAACTTCTGGGTGGAAAAGGGGTTGAGAGCAGGGCTATAACAGAGGGATTTGGTGCTTATGGTTCTGGAAAAACGCAATTAGCGTCGACATTAGCAGTTAATGTGCAGTTGCCTTTGGAGAGAGGAGGCGTTAATGGAAAGTGCGTGTTTATTGATACTGAAGGAACATTCAGACCTGCAAGGATAAAACAGATTTCCGAGGGTTTGGGGGCCAATCCTGAAAAGGTTTTGAAAAATATTTTTGTGGCGAGGGCTTTTAATTCTGACCACCAGATTTTACTTCTTGAAAAAATTACAGAAATGATTAAGGCAGGGGAGCCAATTAAATTAGTGATTGTTGATTCTTTGACAGCACATTTCAGGGCAGAGTATTCTGGTCGGGGGCAGTTGGCAGACAGGCAGCAAAAGTTGAATAAGTATTTACATAATTTAATGAAACTGGCAGAGCAGCATAATTTGGCGATTTATGTTACAAACCAAGTAATGGCAAATCCTGCGCAAATGTTTGGAGACCCGACAACTGCTATTGGGGGTCACATCGTGGGACACGCTTGTTTAACAGGGGATAGTTTGATTCAGTTAAGTGATGGGAGTATTAAAGAGATTAAGAATATGAAACAAGAAAAAGTAATGTCTGGAAATTTTACAAATATGAAGTTAAATAAAGCAAATTCTGAAATGGTTTTTATTAATCCTGATGTTGATAAAACTTATGAGATAAAAACAACAAATCAGATTAAGTGTTCCCCTCTTCATAGATTTTTTACAATAGAAAATTTTTCAGTTGTTGAAAAAGAAGCAAAAGATTTGAGTCATGGGGATTTTATTTCTCAGGCAAAGAGAATTAATATTAAAGGGGAAGAACAAAGTTTGCCTTTAATTAATGTTAAGAGAATTGGAAAACTTTCTAATCATGATTCTAAAAATGTTGCAGAAGAATTAAAAAAAGATTCTGTTACAAGAAAAGAATTGTGCAAAAAAATAGGAATAAATCCCAGACAGTTCAGGAGGGTTTTGAATCAATCTTATCCGACAAATGTTGAAGTTTTTGATAAATTGAGAAACCATTTCTCCGGAAGATTACAATTACAGATAATGCCTGTGCAAAGTTATAAACATCGGGATTTAATTATGCCCCAGATAATGAATTCTGCTTTGGGTCAGATTTGCGGATATTTTATAGGAGATGGGAATTTTGAAGCAAGAGGATTAAGATTTAGAGACGAGAGATTAGAGATTTTGCAATCTTATCAGGGGTTGTTTAAAAGTGTATTTAATATTAAAGGAAAAATAAGTAAAATGAAAAATAAAAATTGCTGGACATTAAATGTTAATTCAAAAGAGATAAAAGATTTGTTTGGATTGATTATGTTGAATGTTTTTGATTATGTTGGCAAGAGCAAAGACAATGTTGTTAAGGGATTTATTAGGGGGTTTGTAGACGCTGAAGCACATATTGATAAGAGACGAGCAAAAATTACTATTGCTCAAAAAGAAAAACAAATCTTAAAATATTTGCAGTTGTTTTTGCTGAGATTTGGGATAAGGAGTTTTTTAAGATTTGATGTTGGAAAAAAGAAGATTTCCAATCTTTCAATAAGGGACAGAAGTGTAAAAGATTATCTGCAGATTGGTTTTACGGCTTTGGATAAACAAAAAAGATTGTTAGAGTGTGCGAAACATATTGAAGGAACTTATTCAAAAGAAATGATGCCTGTTAAAAGAAAAGATGTTTGGAATTTGTTGAAGCATGTTGGATTAAAACCTTCTTTAATTATTAAGGCAAGACCAAAGAGTTACAAGTGGATTAATAAGAAAGAACTTGAAAAGGCATTTAAGGAATTAATGAATTGCGAGATTAAAGACAGACAGGTAAAGCAAAAGATTAATTTTATTTTTAGTTTGTTGAATGGGGAAATTGTTTTTGAAAAGATAAGGGCGATTCAGATTAAGGACAATAACAGGGAATTGTTTTTTGATTTTTCTGTTCCTGAAAATGAAAACTATGTTGCCAATGGTTTTGTAGTTCATAATTCAACCTACCGCCTGTATTTACGACGAGGAAAAAAAGGTTCACGGGTTGCCAAGTTAATTGACAGCCCTAATCTGCCAGATAATGAGTGTGTGTTTTTTGTGACAGATAAAGGAGTTGTCGACGAGGAATAATTTTAAACTATTTTTTAATTGTTTACATAAAAAAATCCTGAATTGTTTTGTAAGAGTGGAGTTCTTTTGGAGAGAACCACAATGCAATTTCTATTTTTGCACCTTCAGTGTCTTCTGATGCATGAATCAAGTTTTTTACCATTACCTTATTTGCATTTGCAAAATCTTTTGATATGTGCGCGAAGTCTCCTCTGATTGTTCCAGAGGGAGATTCATTTGGATAAGTTGTTCCTGTAATTTTTCTTGTGACTTTTATTGCATCAACACCCTCTAACACAAACGCACTTACCGGTCCTTCTTTAATATAATTTACTAATTCATTTCTGACATTTCTTCCGT
>CBDVES010000098.1:0-2793 GCA_965373065.1 uncultured archaeon
AGAAAACAAAATAACTCAAAATCATTCCTAAAAAAATTCCTGCTGTGATAAACGGCATTGCAGGATAAAATTTCTTTTTCTTAGAAAATAAAAGCAGATAAGCTAATCCGCAAGTTGCTCCAGCGACGACAAACAAAGCAGGACCAAGACCAAAAGCTTTTAACATAATTCCTGCAGTAATAATTGGAAAGATAATATCTCCTCCTCCGAGAAGTGCGACATTAACCCTGATTTTCTTTTTCTTTAATTCTGATTTTTTCAGGGTTTGTTTCATTTTCTTTATTTTTGCTCTCATTTTGCCAGAGACATAAGGAACAAAAAATCCGCTGAAGATATTTAACTTATTTATTTGGTATTTTGCCATTTTTTGCATAATTCCTGAATTCCAGACTGCCCACATATCGTAAATAGAAATTATAATCAAGAGGATAACAATTGGCAAAATTTTTAAAAACAAATTAGGGGCAGTTTTCCAGATTAAAATAGGAACAAAAACTGCTGCAATTCCCGGGTAAATAAATAATTCTGTCAGATTATGAATGAGGAAATCTTTTTTGTAAATTTTTATATAGGCCAGAGGAAGAGCAATTGCAAATGGTATGTAAAATGCCCAGGCAGGATTAATAACAAATGGGGCAAGTTTTTCAAATGCATAAATAGATAAAAAAAGAGCTATCACAACTACCAAAAAAAACCATGCTTTCAAAATAAATTCTATTTTAAATTTAGTCAGAAAAAACAATAAAGTTATAGCGACGATAAAAGCAAAAATTAAACTTCCTAACATACTGAAAGATTGCTGCTGTGTTTCTATTTCCGGGGGCTGAATCCAGGAAAGATAAGGGTTGGAAACTGTCTGCAATGTTCCATTTATTTCTGCCTGCATATAAAAAACATCTGCATGCTGAACTGCCAATCCGATAAACTGGGTTATAACAAACATTGCCAACAGAACTATTGTAATTTTAATAGTGTGTTTCATTAAACTTAATAGAAAAACGGGTTTATAACATTTTCTTAAAACTTAAGAAAAATCAGCGAAACAACGAGAGCAAAAATAATCTGAAAGAGGGATAAATATAAAAAGCCGTTTTACCTTGTGATTTTTACGTCTATAAGATTATTGGTAACCGAGGTTATGGAAGAGATAATTCAAGAAAAAATAAGTGCAGATCATTTACTTTATGTTAGTTTGAAATATACGAAAACCTGCGATGTTATTGTGAATTTGATTCTGAGATGGAGAAAAATGATTGAGACAGCTATAGATGCAATGCTCCAACATGCCAAGAAAAAGAAAAAAATTTCCGCAGTTCCTTCAAACCCTGTTGGAAAAATAAAAGAAATCAGAAAACTTTTTAAGAAAGATAAAGAATTTCTTAAGGTTATTGATATGTATGAAATGTTTAGGAAAATTGAAGATTTGAGAAAGGAAAGAATTGGGGAATTTAGGAAGAATGTAAACTTAAAAGTTTTTTACCGAGGAAAAGAGATAAATATAAATCTGGAACAGTTAAAGATATATGCAGATTTGTTAGAAAAGTTTATAAGTACAACAAAACAATTTCTTCTGTATTAAGTGTGTTTTGAATATGCTTAAGGTTAAATCAGATAAATTAAGAAGATTAAAACTTCTAAAAAAATTAAATGTCAAAAATAATTGTTATTACATCTGGGAAAGGGGGTGTTGGTAAAACCACCACAGCCATAAATTTAGGTGTAGCCATGAACTATTTTGGAGAGGATGTTTTGATAATAGACGGAAATTTGTCCACCCCTAATATCGGAATCCATTTGAACGCGCCAGAAGTTCCTGTAAATTTAAATCACATCCTGCAGAATAAGGCAGATGTTACCGAGGCTGTTTATGAACATGAGTCAGGAGTTAAAATTATTCCTTCTTCTTTGTCTATAAAAGAATTGAAAAAAATAAAGCCCAGTAAAATAAATGATTTTAAAAAAGACTTTAAAAAAATTTCAGATTATGTTATTGTGGATTGCGCAGCAGGATTGGGAGAAGAGACAATGGCAATCATGGGTTTGGCAGATGAATTAATAGTTGTTACAAATCCTGAAATGCCTGCCATCACTGACGCGCTAAAAACAATTAAGGTTGCAGAAGAATTGAAAAAACCTGTCAGAGGGATTATTATAACCCGTGTTAAAAAAAATAATATTGAAATGCAGCCAGACATAGTAAAAGAAATGTTAGAGGCGTCAATTTTAGGAATGGTTCCGGAAGACCTTGATGTGCAGAGGTCTTTAAATTTAAAAGACAGTGTTGTTCATATTTTTCCAAAAAGTAATGCATCACGGGCTTACAAAGAAATTGCAGCCAAACTTTTAGATGTAGATTATGATTCAAATAAAGACAGGGAAAAATTAATATTAAGGATTCTTCAGAAGTTGGGGTTGAAAAAGTGATTATTGAGAGTTAGTTATTTTCAAATCTTCCTAACAACACTCTTCCCCTCAACATCCTCCACCCAAAATCCTAATTTCTTAATCTTATTTCTCAAATCGTCTGCTTTTTGAAAATCTTTTTGCTGACGGGCTTTTTCTCTTTCTTTCATAAAATTTTTTACTTTGTCAGAAATCTTAATTTTCTTTTCTTTTTTTAATAAATCCAAACCAAAAACCTCGTCTATTTTTTTTATTGTTTTTAATTTGCCCTCGGCTTTTTCATCACGCACAAGTTTCCATAAAACCTGCAATGCTTTTGGAGTATTCAAATCATCATCTACTGCTTTTTCAAATTCTTTCAAATATTTTTTATTTGCCCCTTGTAAAAAT
>CBDVES010000099.1:0-2776 GCA_965373065.1 uncultured archaeon
ATTAATTTTAGGTTTCTTTTTAACAACTTTTTTCTTTACAGATTTTAATTTTTTCTTACTAACTAAAACTGGAAGTTTCCTTTTAGAAGTTTTCTTTTTTTGTTTCACCATCTTTTATGATTATATTAATAATTTTATGTTTTTAAATATTGTTAATCACTCCATTCCTCTCCCGCTCATTCTTCCACCTTGTGCTCCGCCTCTTTGGCCTCCGAGTTCTGCAGGCAATTGGGAAAACCCTGCACCAAAAGTTTCATAGTTTATTTGTGGAAGTATCTGACCATACCCGGATGAATAACCCTGTTGCAACCCAATTGCCTGATTCCAGTAAGGAGCCATTTGCATTGAATAAATCGGAGAACCCATTGCTTCAAGTGACTGGGGAAAAGGAGAAGTTTGAAAATGCTGAAACCATCCGCCTGCTTCTACAATCTTTCGCACGCCTTGCATGTCGCCCTTTTTTTCCAACTCCTGCAACATATCTTTAATTGGAACATTGCCCATGCCAGGAGGAAGATGAGAATCCCCATAACCAAAATTATCTGTGATGTGAACATGCTTCACATGCTTTGCGATTTTCTCAACTTCTTTAATAAGGTCTTTATCTTCAAATCCATGCTTCTTTGCTATGTTCAAATGCCCCACATCAAAAGTCATTCCAATCATTTTCTCTGCCTGCTGTTCTGCCACAGATTTAGAATACCCTTCTTCAATAGCTTTTTCAAAAAACTTTTTTCTTGACTTTACAATTAAATTATCCATTTCTTCTCCATGAGCAAAAGCCATTCCAGGATACATGTTTTCAATACTAATTGTCGGTGCCTTGTCTTTATGTTTGTCAAATGCCTTGAACGCCACATTGGCAAAAGTTTTGGCAGAATGTTCTACTGCAAAATCCTCAATAGGAACATACATTTTCGGCACAAATTCCTGTTGCTTTAAATTAACAAGTAATTCCTGCATTGCTTTTGACTGCCCTCCAATAGAATTATCGCCATCTAACTTGTTTTGAAAATTCTGTGATAATAATTTTAAATTTGCTTTTTGTTTTTCTGTTCCATATTCATATGCCTTGCTAAAAATTTCATTTACATGTTGGCGGGTATCTTCCAAATAAGTTTTAACATTTATAATGTGATTTTGTGCCTGTTGTTGAGCCGGGGTTAAATTTTCTGGGTTAAATCTCCCACTCTCCATATCTTCTTGCAGGTGTTTTATTTGAATTTCATTTTGCTGTAAAATTTCATCTGCTCTCTCCTTATTCATAAGAAGCTGTGAAATAGAATTATCCCATTCAGTGTGATTTAATGTGTCTAATCTTGCCTCAGGAGAATAATACTTTCCTTTTTCAAGAGGAATTTGGTCATATAATTTTTCTGGCTTTGCTTTTAATTTTGCCCACTCTTTTTCGCTGATTAATCCTTTATCTAATTTTTCTTCTATCTCTGGTTTTAATTCTTTCATTCCCGGATAAAACTTTCTCTCTTCTTCAAGAGGAGCCATTTTTCCTGTCTCTTTATTTATTGCAATCAACCTCTCAACTTTCTTGCCATCATCAGTCATTTTGTATTCTGTTCCGGGAATTCCAGAGCAATGAATCGTGATTGGCATGCCTCCTTTGTCATCCATTTCAATTGATTTTTCCACCACATCATTAAGCTGTCTTTCTGCGAGTTCCCTATAGGATTCGTCCCATGGTCGCCTTTGTTCAGGGTCAATCCCCGACGGTTCAATCAATGGAGCATGCACAGAAACTTTTGCCCCGGTTAATTTAGCCATGCGATTTATTTCTTTAAAATGTTGTTTTGGAATCTGGTCAAAAACCTGCGGGTCAAGTGCCCCAACTTCTATTGGAATGATTCCTTGATTTAATGCATTATTAACCTGCTGAATTTGGTTTGCTGTTCTGGGATCTAAAGCCATCCCGAGTTCACTTGCATTAACTCTATATCCTGTAAATAAATTTCCATAAGAAGGACTTAAAGAAGAATACCCTCCCTGATAAATATTGCTGGTAGTATAATCACCTGCCATTATTTAAAATAGTAAAAGTTACTTATAAATTATCTTATTTCATATTTTTGGACTTTTCTGCCCGGTGCTGTTTCTCTGCCAACTTTTTCCATGTCTATTTTTTCTGGCTTAATATATTTTTCTTCAAGAGTTGCCTGAGGTTTTCTTAATTCTCTGGATTCTAAATTAACTGGAGAAACTTCTCTTAGTTGAGGATGTAAATCTCTTCCGGCAGTTTCCATATTTATTGGAGCAGGTTGACTAACAGAAAAAGTTTCGCGTATTTGTCTTGATTCCTCAACAGAAGACTCAATGTCTCTTTCTGAGATTGGGGTATAACTTTCAGTGTAGCTTACAGGATTGTATTGTATATTATTGTCTTCTTGTTGTTTCGCAGAAGTTGAAACAAAACCTACATCACGCTCAAGTGATTCTTGTCGAGGAGCATCCTGAACTTTTTCCAACACTGGCGAAAAACTTTCAGCAGAGGGTTTAAGAAATTCATGGAACTGATTTTTGTCTAAAGAATTTTCTGTATCTTTAATCTCTTCTTCTAACTCAGATTCATCTGGTTTAGATTCTTCATGAGGTTTCTTATCTTCCTCAGAAATTTGTTCTCCTACTTCTTCTTTCTTTTCTTCAACTTCAGGCTCACCAGAGTCATCCCTTTGGGATTTATCTTCTTTTTTCATAATTTATATAAGATAAAGAAATATATAAGGTTTTTGGAGAAAGAATTAAAAACCATTTTTTCTTGTTCTGG
>CBDVES010000100.1:0-2750 GCA_965373065.1 uncultured archaeon
AAATTCCAGACAAGGTTTGAGTAAGATGACAGCAAGTGATTGGAAAAAAATATTAAAGCAACTGGAAAAGAAACCAGAAATTAAAGCCAAGTTTTTGAAACATTGCAAGCCAAAGCAAAGAACCACTGGAATAGCTGTGAATAAATGCGAAAGATGCGGAAGGTTTGGCGCGCACATAAAATCATATGGATTAAATTTATGCCGACACTGCTTTAGGGAAATAGCAGAAGAAATCGGCTTTCAAAAATATAGTTAAAATGGAAAATAAAAAATATTTAGGAGAGAAAAAATGTCACAAGATATAGTTGCTGATGCTTTGAATATGATAAGAAATGCCAAGAAAGCAAGAAAAGAAATTGTAAAAATAAATCATATTTCTAATTTGTTGATTGAGATTTTAAAAATAATGAAACAAGAAGGTGCGATAAAAAAATATAAAATTAACAGCAAGGAAAAATATCTTGAAATCACAATTGGAGATTTGTCTGAATGCAGGGCAATAAAACCGCGGTTTAGTGTTGATAAAACTCAGATTGAAAAATACCGAAGAAGATATTTGCCTGCGAGAAATTTGGGAGTTGTGATTGTCTCGACTAACAAAGGTTTGATGACTCATGAAGAAGCTCAAAAAGAAAAAATCGGAGGATGCCTTGTGGCGTATTTTTATTAAAATGGAAGAAAAAACAAAAAATAGATTATTTGGGGGATTAGAAGTTGTTATTGGGGGAATTTTCCTTAGTAGTGGTGGTGGACCGATACTATATGCTGGAGGAACCCTTTTTTTAACGGAAGGCGTGGGGGATATTATTAGTGGCGAACATCATTATCTAGGTTCTAGAGTCGTAGGTTACATTGGAGATAAAATAGGAGTTAAATTTAAAGAATGAAAAAACCATTACAACAAACAATAGAAGTTCCTGATGGAGTAGAAGCAAGTATAGATGGAGGTAGTGTAACTGTGGAAGGAAAGCAAGGAGAAAACAAAAGAAGTTTTAATCTTGGAAAACTGGATTTTGATACCCTAAAGGGCACAAGTAAAAAAGATAATAAAATAATTATTGGGCATAAACAATCAACAAAAAGGGAAAAGAAAATGATGAACACAATTGCGCAGCATATTAGGAATATGATAAAAGGTGTTCAGGAAAAGTTTGAGTATAAACTGAAAGTGTGTTTTAGTCATTTTCCATTTACTGTTAATATTGAAGGAAATCAGGCTGTGATAAAGAATTTTTTAGGAGAAAAGATCCCAAGAAAAGTGAAGATTCCTAAAGGGGCTGAAGTTAAAGTGGATAAAGATATTATTACAGTGAGGGCAATTGACAAAGAACTGGCTGGGCAGGCGGCGGCGAATTTTGAAACAGCGACAAGGATTAGAGGCAGAGACAGACGTGTTTTTCAGGATGGGATTTTTATCACAAGTAAATCAGGGAGGGAAATTTAAAATGGTTAAATTTTTAAGAAGAAGCTGGGACAGATATTCAAAACTTGGAAAAGGAAGAAAGAAAAAACAAGTTTGGAGAAGACCGAGAGGCAGGGATAATAAAATGAGAGAAAAAAGAAAGGGGTATCCGGCAGTTGTGAGTATTGGCTATAAAAAAGCAGAAAGGATTAAACCAGTTTTGGTTAATAATTTTAAAGATTTGGAAAAAGTAAACAAAGGCGATTTAGTAATTATTGGAAACATGGGAAAGAAAAAGAAAATTGAGATATTAAAAAAAGCCGAGGAAAAGAAAATAAAAATTCATAAATTAAATGTTGGAAAATTTTTGAAGAACTTGGAAAAGAAGGAGAAAATAAAAATTGAAAAGAAAAAGTTAAAAAAAGAAGAATCAAAAAAAGTAAAGAAATCTGAGAAAATTAAAAGCAAGGAGGAAAAGAAATGAACCTAAGTAAAAAGAAAGATTTGGCAATCAGAACATTAAAAGTTGGAAGGGAGAGGATTGTTTTTTTGAAATCAAGATTAGATGAAATAAAAGACGCAATTACTAAGCAAGACATCAGAGACCTGCATAAAGACGGGGCAATACTTATAAAAGAAGTTAAAGGAAGAAAGAAGAATGTTAAGAAAAAGAAAAGAAGAACTGCAGGAAATGTCCGGAAAAAAGTCAACACAAGAAAACAAGATTATGTTAAGAGCACGAGAAAATTAAGAAAATATGTTGCTGAAATGAAAAAGCAAGGAAAGTTGTCTAAGGAAGATGCTGGAGAGATTAGAAAGAAAATAAGGAATAGGATTTATAGAAGTTTGGCGCACCTGAAAACAACTTTGGGAGGGAGAAAATGAAAATAGAAAACAAAATTAAATATATAGAAAACAGGAAAGATTGGAAACAAGTAACAAGAACGGATAAAGTGAATACGAATGGGGGACTTCAGGAAGGATTTTTCTTTGGAAAAAGATATCTTGTTTATTCAGGTACAAGGCTTATACAGAATGAGTATCCAGTTCTAATACGAAGAGAAAAAGAATCAATTGTAGAGGATATTGTTGGCGAAGCAATAGTTGTTCATGATGAATTAACTTCAGAAGATTATAACAAATTAAATGAATTTTTAACAATGGAGTGTAATGCATAAAAATGAAAACACCAAAACGAAGACGAAGAGAAAACAAAACAGATTATTTGAAGAGACTTAAATTACTGAAAAGTGGGAAGCCAAGGGTTGTTTGCAGAATCACAAATAAATATGTCATTGCAAAATATATTACAAGCCCATCCAGATGTACATACTTTAGCTTATGTCAA
>CBDVES010000101.1:0-2729 GCA_965373065.1 uncultured archaeon
CCTTGTCCAAATCATAACTTAACCTTATTCTTCCTGGAGCTACAAACCAATCTCCAAGATAAGTTATAACATTAGATTTTGTATACAAATACCAGACTGATTTTTCAGCATTTTCTATCTTTGGTAAAACATAAAAAGCCCCGTCTGGTTTCCAAAACTCTAAACCAAGATCAGATAAACCCTCGCAAATTAAATCCCTTCGCTCCTTCCAAACCGCAAGATCTTTTTTAATATCTGCTTTAGGAATTTTAGTGGCTTCGTATGCCATTTCCTGGGCAAGGATATTTGTATTCATAGATGTATGGGTCTTTAATCCAATCACTCCATTTACAATGGATTTATCATTTGAATACAAATATCCTACACGATACCCGCACATTGCAAAAGTTTTCGAAAAAGAATTAACAGTAACAACTTGTGGCCCGCTTAAAAGATAATTTTCCCTCTCATAAATCATGTCTTTATACACTTCATCAGAAATCAATGGAATATTCAAATCCTTTGTTATCTTCTCTATTTCTTTCAATGTTTTAATATCTTGGACCTTTCCTGTAGGATTAGAAGGAGAATTAATCAGCACAGCCTTACAATCTCGCACTTTCTCATCAAAATCAGCAATATCTATTTTGCCTTCAATAGTTTCTGTATAAACAGGTTCAAGTCCTGCAAACTTCACAAGATAAGGATAAGAATAGTAATAGGGCTTATGCAACAGCACCTTTCCTCCTTTTTTTCCCAAACTTCTGAAAATCAAATCAAGTGCCTCTGAAGCCCCATTTGTTATAATAAAATTATCCTCATCAGAACCCTTATATTCTTTTGATAATGCTTTTCTTAAATTTGCATTTCCCTGAACAAGTCCATATTTAAAACTATTATATTTAGGTAAGATTTTAAAAATCTCTTTTGGTGGCGGAAGATCTGGCTGACCTGCACCAAAAGAAATTAGTCCTTTACCATCTACACCAAGGAACATAGAAGGATCTAATCTCTTTTCCATTTTAATTAATTATTCTCTTTGTTTTTAAGCATTGTTATGATTTTTTGAGAATTAGGTAATAAAAATCAAGTCAAAATATATTTTCCTTTTAATATTCTGTTAGGATAAACAACAATTCCTTTTTTTCCTTTAATCTCTATTTCAACAATTCTTCTGTCAATATCTGCTCCTCTCATTTTTAAAAATTCCAGTGCTCTTTTTCTTATACTCCCTTCCTGATAAACATTATATAAAGCAATTATCCCGTCGCTGAGAAATGAAACTGCCTCGCCTTTTTCAACAAATGCTCTTCCCACATGAGAAGGAATTGAAACTTCCCTGACTAAAAAAGAAGTAATATTATGGGATTCTAAATATCTAAACAATTGCTCCATGTAAATCCTGAATCTGTTTTCTTCTCCTGAAAAAGCAGAGCCAATACTTGTCAGAGAATCAATTAAAACTATATCTGGTTCAAAATCTTTCGGAATTAAAATCGGCTGGATATCAATCAATAATTCTTTTTTTGCCTCACTCAATAATGCCTCAATACTTCTTGCTATGTCCAGTGCATTAAATCTCTTAACATAAAGCAATCCCTTTTTTTCATATTCAGAAGGTTTTGCTCCAAAAATTTCCATGTGTTTTTTTAATTTATCCTCTACTTCCTCAAAACTCATATACAAAACTTTTTTCCCTTTCTCACACATAGTCTTTACTAAACTCAAACAAAAAATAGTTTTCCCGCTTCCAGGCCCTCCTTCAACAAGAACAGAAGAGCCACTTGGAATACCTTGTTTTACAAGAGCATCAAAACCAGGAATATATGTTTTAATAAATTCTTCTTTTTCAGGTTTTTTAAGTTTAGGCACTATTTTCCCCGCACTCTTTTCTTCTTTTAAAGAAAGTTTTTTGGATGACGGATTTTTTCTGGCAATCGGGATAGGAATTTTTAATTTCTTGTCTTGCTCACTTCTTGTTTTAGTCTTAGACAAACTAAAAATCTTTGATTTTTTTTGTTTTACCATCTTTTTATTATGTATATTATAACATATACTTTATAAAACTTTTTAATTTTTTATTTAGTGTTTTATTTAGCCATATAATTTTTCACAGCAACCCTGTCTATTATATCAAAATATTTTTCAAACTTTCTTTTTTTTGCTTTGTTTAAAACAAATAAGACAAATAAAATACACACAAAACCTAAACTAAATAATATTAAACCATTTTCTAATAAGGAAAAAGTTTCCTGCAGATTTTCCCTGACAGCAAATCCTGAAAATCCTATTTTCAAAAATACAGGGGAAACTAAAACTAACAGCAAAAACAATATCACCAAAGATTTCTTTGCTGTTTTTCTTTTTAAATATTTATCAAATTTCTTTTTTTCCTGCTCTTCCAGACTTTTATAATACTCTGTTTTATTATAAGGAACATGTTCGTTAAAAGAAGATGCCACTCTCTGCTCTACCCTAATCAGCCGCTCTATTAAATCCATTGAAAGAAATTCTTTTTTTTCTTTTTTAGACATATCACTCAATTCCTTTTTTTCTTTTTTATTTTTCTTCCTAAATAATTTTTTAAACAATTTCATTTTTCTTTAGAACCTTTTTTAATTTTTTTTCTTTTTTCAAAATCTTGAAAAGTCGCTCCTGCAATAATGGAATTTGCCTGTCTATGTCTCTAATAAGCTCTGCAAATTTTTTAATTTTAATATTATAAATTCCCTGAGACATTTTCCCCTGAT
>CBDVES010000102.1:0-2680 GCA_965373065.1 uncultured archaeon
AATAAATAATAAAATGGCAAAAATAAGTCCGGTATCAATAAAATATATGATACATGCTCATTTTGAGGTTGAGGGTGCCTTGGAAAAACCTGATGTAATCGGAGCTATATTCGGGCAGACAGAAGGTTTGCTTGGTGCTGATTTAGAGATGAGAGAATTGCAGAAAGAAGGCAAGATAGGAAGAATTGAAGTTGACCTGGAAAGAAAAGACAAAAGAACAATGGGTTTGATTAAAGTTCCTACTGCTTTGGACCAATCTGAAACAACATTGATTGCTGCGGCAATAGAAACAATTGAAAGAATGGGTCCGTGCGACGCGCAGATTGAAGTTGAAAGAATTGAAGATGTCAGGGGAAGCAAGAGAGATTACATTATTGAAAGAGCCAAGAAATTAATGACAGAAATCAAGGGCTCAACAGATTCGCGGGAAATTGCTAATGAAATCAAGGACTCGGCGAAAATGGCAGGGGTTCAGGAATATGGAAAAAACAAACTTCCATGCGGGGACATTTCCGGAAAAGAATTAATTGTAGTTGAAGGTCGGGCAGATGTTCTTAACTTAATGCGGAACGGCGTTAATAATGCAATAGCAATGAACGGGACAAAGTTACCGACAGAAATCAGAGAGTTAAGCGAAGAAAAAGAAATAACTTTATTTGTTGACGGAGACAGAGGGGGAAGATTAATTGTGCAAAATGTGGTTGATAATGCAAAAGTTCAATATATTGCGATTGCTCCTGATGGAAAAGAAGTTGAAGAATTAACAGGCAAGGAAATTTTAATGAATCTAAGAAAGAAAGTTTCTGTTGGGGAATTTTTTTCTAATAACAGATATCCAAAAAGAAATTTCAGAGTGGCTGAACCAGCAGGAAGAATTGAATTAAGTGATGACAAAAAATCTAAACTTAAGGAACTTTCAGACAAAAATCAGGGAACAGACAAAGCAATTCTTTTGAATGAGCAATTACAGGAAATCAAAAAAGTTACTGTGAGAAGTTTGAGTGGAATTTTAAGAAAAATCCGTGATAAACCAGCAGTGATTGTAATTGACGGAACTGTAACAGGTCCAATAATCAATGCCTCAGAAGAAGCAGGGTGTCAGATAATTGTTGCGAAGAATTTTGCGACAACAGATACAAATATTAAATTATTGAGTTTGTAAAAACCTAAGGCAAAAAAAGTCTTGGGTTTTTTGATTTTTTATTCTAATTGAAAAGATATAATTTAATAGTAGTTACAAAATAGAAAAGTTTATAAAGTAAATATCTATCTTGTTTCTAAGGTAATTAAAAATGAAAAATCTTGCTAGAGTAAAAGAAGCAGACGAACATATTCAAGAAGAATTATATTTAGCTGGGATTGGACTTATTCGAGGAGAACAAGATAAAGGAGAAGTTCCATATTCTATAACTGGAAAAATCGGGGATTGGGATTTTGATCGTGCATGGTATTATTGGGTGGCATCTGCACCAGAAGGAAAAGGACTGCCATTGGAAGTTGCAACAGAATTACATGAAAGGCAATATCCTATTATCGGTGAAAGACAACCAAAAAATTATGGTCAAGTAATTCGTGTTACAGGACATTGTGGGTGTCCACATCCAAGAGAATGGGCTTTCCCAACAAGAGAAGTTATGGAGAGGGAATCTGAAAGAATTGGACAAAATTTAATGGAAACTACTTATGGAGATCTTGCCAAACTTTGTAATTCTGGTGTTGTTCAGGGAGAGAGATTTGTAGATTCTTATCATATTGATAATCAAATTGGGTTGAATGAATTTGCCAGAGTTCTTAAAGAACTTTAAGACGCCAACCTTTTTTTGTTTTTTCTAAAGATTTATTAATTCATTTTTTCTTTCCCTAATCATGTCAATAAAATTCGGACCTGCCGGGCTTGGAGGAATTAAACAGGCAATTTCTAATTTAGAGATATATCACAAGCTTGGGCTAAAGGCGTGTGAAATTTCGTTTACTCATAGAATTTATATCAGTAAAAAACAAGACGCTTTAAAGATTGGAAAGGCAGCAAAAAAACTTGGAATTAAATTAAGTATTCATGCTCCATATTATATTAATCTTAATTCTAAAGATAAAGAAATAATTAAAAAAAGCAAACAAAGAGTTTTAAAGTGCTGTGAGATTGGGACTTATTTAGGAGCTTACAGAATTGTTTTTCATCCAGGTTATTATAATGGATTTGATAAAAAACAAACTTATGAAAACATTAAAAACGAAATTTTAGAAATGCAAAAAGAAATAAAAAAGAAAAAGTTCACGCCAAAACTTGCCCCGGAAACAACAGGCAAAGTAAATGTTTTTGGAAGTATCAATGAAATTTCACAGCTTGTCAAAGACACTGGGTGTAGTTTTTGCATTGACTTTGCACATATTTTAGCGAGATATAAAAAATACAAATTCAAAGAGGTCTTAGAGAAATTTAAAAAACACAGAGAACTGCATATTCATTTTTCAGGAATAGAATACAACGGAAAAGGCGAGAAGAGGCACATTAAAACTCCTGAAAAAGAATTGAAAAAACTTGTTTCAGCGTTGCCACAAGACAAAAATATCATTGTAATAAATGAGTCTCCAAATTCAGTGGAAGATGCTGTTTTAGGATTGAGGATTTATGAAAAATAAACTCTGTGTCTGACACTGAGTGAATAGTTTTTACTTTAAA
>CBDVES010000103.1:0-2624 GCA_965373065.1 uncultured archaeon
TCTTACTCTCCTCGCTAATTTTTAACTGAGGTGGCTTGTAGATTTCTGGTTTAAAACCAAAACACTGTTCAAAAATATTTATCCCCTCTTGCAAATATTCCTGACTTCTGTCTGCATTAAATTCCTCAAACTCATGATAAACTCCATGCAAACCAAGTGTTTTGTTTAAACTTAAAATATAATTGCACCATTCTTTATTTTCTGAAATTGGTTTGTTGTTGAATTTTGGGATTACCCAAAGAATATCGGATTTTTCTAAATGTTTTAATGAACAGGGAATTTCTGGAGAGACATCATCTATTTCCCGAGGAGAAGTTAGGCGAATTAAAAATAATGTAAGAATTAATAATAATATAATTGCCAAAAAAGCCATTAAAATTTTTTTGCTGATGATGCTCATTTTACAATTTTCCTCATGCTCCTCCCAATACACGCAAATTTTTAAATACTTCTTCTTTACTTAATTCATGGAAATCACCAGCAAAACTGCAGAGGAAATTGACGAGGCAAAAAAAAATCAGGATTTGAAAAAACTTGAGGCGATTTTTTTTGTGTCTGGCAGATTTCTTAATATGCAGGAGTTAATTTCACTTAGTGATTTGAACCCGATTATAATTCAGGAGTTAATAGAAAAACTTCAGGAAAAATATGAGAAAAATAATTCTGCAATTGAAATTGTTAAAAAAGATGGTTTGTGGAAAATGGATGTTCAGCAGGAGTATTCTTATGTGATAAATAAACTGGCGACAGGCAAATCAGAATTTTCAAAAGCAGAGCAGGAAACTTTGGCGATAATTGCATTCAAGCAGCCAATCAAGCAGTCAGTTGTGGTTAAGATTCGGGGGAACAAGGCCTATGAGCATGTGAAAAAGTTTTCTGAATTAAATTTAATCAAAAAGAAAAAAACAGGGCATACTAATGAGTTGAGTTTAAGTGAAGAGTTTTATGATTATTTTAATGTGAAGGAAGGTAAAGATGTTTTGAAAGAGGTTTGAAAAGTGAAGAAATTTTTTCCCGAAACTTTATAAAGATAGAATTGTTCTAACAAATTATGGAATTGAATAAATTATTCATTGGAGCATTTATTATTTTATTGCTTGGACTTTCTACATATTCAATTTTTTCTTATTTATCCTTAAAAAAAGACCTCCAAAATACTAATAAAAATTTAGAGAATTTAAAGGACACTTACAAACAAGAGATTTTATCCTCTTTAAATGCTTGTGAAAATATTGAATTTGAAGGTCCTCACGAAGGAATAAGTTGTGATGATGTTTGCACCAACAATGGGAAAGTTTGTATATATGCAGAAAGTGGAAATTTGCCCATTGAAGAGGAATTAAGTAATTCTCTTGGAAGTTGGTTATTCCAACCAGTTTCTTGCAATATAAAATATGCTTTAAGCAATCCAAAACTGGAAAAAATACAATGCCAATGTTGTTCTTAATAATTTAGTAGATTTTCTAAAACCAAAACTCTGCGAAATTTTTTCTTCTATAAATACAACGAATTTTCTGCAAACCCCTAATTTCTCTTTTCTTTATTTTTCTGGGAGTTTAATTTTATTAATTACTTCCAATTAAATCTAACGAACCAAAAGCGAGCCCAAATTATTAAATCATCACAAAAATCTTTAAAACCTTAATTCTCCAAAGAATAAAATGGAATTCCTGCCAATTATTTACCTCGGGTATATGTTTGTAACAATTTATTTTCTTAGTTTATTTTTGCTATTATATAAAAAAAACAGGAAAGAATTGTTTGATTATCCGAAGATTACAAAAAAGTATTCTATTTCTGTGATAGTGCCGGCGTTTAATGAAGAGAACACTATTGAGGGCACTGTTAAGGCGATTTTGAAATCAGATTATTCCGGGTTAAAGGAGATTTTAGTAGTTGATGATGGAAGCACAGATGATACCTGGAAGATTATTAAAAGATTGGCGAGGAAATATAAAAAAGTTCAGGGGTTTACTAAAGAGAATGAAGGGAGTAAAGCAGGACCGTTGAATTTTGCGTTGAAAAAAGTGAAGACAGATTTGGTTGCAGTTGTTGATGCAGATTCTTATCCTGCACCAGATGCTTTTGGAAAAATGGTCGGGTTTTTTGATAATGAGAAAGTCGGGGCTGTGACATGTTTTTTTATCCCACGAAACAGAAAGACATTTTTCGAGAGATTACAGACAATAGAATATAGTGTGATTGCTTTTACAAGAAAATTATTAGATTATGTTGACGCGATTTATGTTACCCCAGGACCTTTGGCGTTGTATAGGAAAACTGCCTTGGATAAGATTGGGGGGTTTGACCCAAATAATAGGACTGAGGATATTGAAGCAACCTGGCATTTGGCATACGAAGGATATGACAGAAGAATGTGCCTGGATACTCATGCCACCACAACTGTGCCAACAAAATTCAGGGCATGGTATAAGCAGAGAAGAAGGTGGAATATTGGAGGGTTGCAGTGCATTGAAAAATATAAGGGGATATTTTTGAAAAGAGGAATGTTAGGGGCGTTTATTCTGACTTTTTTCATCTTTAAATTATTTTTATGAATAGTCGGTTTAATTATTTTTATTTTTCTAAAAACTACAAGGTTTAGAAAAAAATATATTTTTGGC
>CBDVES010000104.1:0-2600 GCA_965373065.1 uncultured archaeon
AACAGGTCCCTCAACCTCCACAGTTGCAGTAATCTTTCCAAAATAATCAATCAAACCAGCAGACACAATTCCAATTAAGAGAAATGAGATTATTATGCTTGCTCCTATTGTTTTTTTACCTCGAAGATGTCTCGTGCCCTTTTTGGGCATTACTTTTCTTCGAGGTTCTTGTGACCTTTGGTTATTCATCTTTCATTATTTTTTCTAATTTATTTTTTTTATCAAAGCCCATTTCCACTCTCACTTCTTGTGATAGTTTTCTTACATAAAGATAACTATGAGTACGAGTATTAACCTGCTTTCCTGTTTCTGTTGTTGCTTTAAACCCGCAATATCTTCCTTGTTCGTCTATTTCATTATATATTTTCATTTTTCTTTTCTTTCATACATTTCATAATATGTTTTCTCTTTAGCAAGTTGAATGTTTGGATCAACAGAATCTATTTTATGCATCTTGCACCAATATCTATCATAAAGATTATCAATTAAAATTTTACCAAACTTTCTTCTGTCATCATCATTTAATTCTCTGATTTTTTCTTCTATTGTTTTCATTTGTTTTCTCCGTGTTTGCCCGAAGGCGTGACTATGAACCCTCGTTTAAGGAGGGTCATTTTTCTCCTCTTTGCTTTCCTTAAAAATAAATTGGAAAAAATAAAAAAATAAAATTTGTTTAGATAACAGGTAATATCTTTGTTTCTATTGTGTAAGTGTCTGGAACTAAGTTCAATGCAAAGTCTTGCTCAACACAGAAATTAAATCCTCCACCATTTGCTGGAAGAGTTATCTTATTGTCAACATCATCTGAATACACAATTAAGTCTGTTTCAAATAAAAAGTTACTTGCTTGACCCCAAGCTATATCACATACTCCATTACCATCACAATTAGTTAATGCACCATTTGGAACTAACCAAATTTTTGCTCCATGACAATGTACATAATCTTCTCCTGTTGTTACAAATCCACTAGGTTCGCAATAATTATACTCATCTAAATTACCATCAGTTCCATAAGGCAAACTTCCTGTAATACTATCAAGTTTAATTGCTTGTGCAGGGTCGTTAAATCTATCTGAATTATCTTTGTAGTAAATCAAAGTATAATCACTTAAAGTTATTCCATCATAATCTATAACTTCAGCGTTGATATTACTACCTACAATATTATATTTAACA
Organism: uncultured archaeon; assembly: GCA_965373065.1. Lineage (GTDB taxonomy): Archaea > Nanobdellota > Nanobdellia > Pacearchaeales > GW2011-AR1 > JAUWPB01. The sequence continues at coordinate 1,179 of CBDVES010000104.1, forward strand.
GTTGCTTCTGCATCATCATTTTCTGCCCAAGGAGAACTTCCAAAAACTACAGTTTTTGTTGTCAATTCTAAAATACCATAAATCTCTGTTTCAATTCCATCGCATCTATTATTCCCAAAAGTAGACCAATCAATATCAGTATAAGTTATTGTTCCGTCATCTTGTCCTACTGTATTCCCGCAAATTGTTCCAAATTGAATTGTTGCTTCAACATCTGCATTATTCCTCACAGAATGACCATTACTATCAGTATCACAATCAATAATAGTTTTTCCTGCAACAAGATTTGTATTCCATGCTCCAGTAACTTCATTATCTTCAAGTATTACAGATTGGCTAACTACTGCCATTCCAGTAATAACTCCATAATATCCTAACAAAGCCGCACTTACTAATCCCATAGCAAACAAAGCAATAACAAACATTGGAACTCCCTTTCCAAAAACATTAACTTTCTTTTTCATAAGTTTTTTCATTTTCTTTATTTTTTTAACCTCCTTTCAATTGTATAAATATCCTGTGATACAGGAATGAATAGAAAATTTGTTATTTCACTTTGAGCTATATGGTAATTATCATTTACACAACAACAAAAAGAAATTTTTCGAGAATTCGAGTGATTATGATTTACCATTTTCAAATTAAGACATAAATTCTTTATAAGAATTTCGTCATCTGAGAATATACTTTTTGTCGTTACTTGAGGTTGACGAAAGGAGACAAAATTTTTCCAAGAAAGTATTTTGAAATTATTACACTCTAATCATAGAACCATTACGACTAACAGAAGGATTTATAGAATAACTAATCCCGGAATTTTTACGCTGAGTTTCAACTAACTTAAACATAGAACAAACTTCTTCAGACATATTTTCTTCTGTTAATTTCTTAGACAATTTCTTTTTCAATTTTAAATACTCGTCTGCACATGACCTTGAAACAAAATCTATATCTTTAAAATCAAGCACAATTTCCTTCTCTCTAAAATTTTTTAATTTATCAAAAAAATCAGAAATTATACTTCGGGTAAAGATTTTATTGCCAAAATCCGCAGACAATAATTTAATCTTTTTCATGTTATTCTAAGTAAGGGAGAATATTTAAATGTTTTGATGGTGTATTTAATCTCATGTAAATTAAAGTTCCGCCTAATGAATTCTTAACAAATTCATACTTCTGAGAGAAAAAATCTGGTTTAAAGATTATCGCCCCTCTCCTTGAGATGATATGTAATTCCCCGTCTATTAAATCTCTTACTATCTTTTTAGAAGATTGAAGTCCATACCCTCTCAATCCCTCTTCTTTTTTAGTTGTAGTTCCTTTTAATGCTTTATCTATTGATTCATAATCCTCTGAAAACGAGATTTTATTTTTTTCAAAAACTCTAGGGATGCTTAACACATTATCTAAAATTACTATGTC
>CBDVES010000105.1:0-2553 GCA_965373065.1 uncultured archaeon
TCTAAACTCCAGATTACTACTTGTCATCCCGCTTAAATCAGAAGATGTACTGATTTGCTCCAAACAAAAATAAACTTCCTGAGTTGTTGAAATAACACACAGTATCTTCAGAATTATTTTGAACAATAAAAGAATTACTTGTCGGCGATAATCCGCCCTGACTCTGAACCTTTTTCAACTTTATCTTTTGTAAATCCTTCCTCTTTTATCCAGCACTCTAATTTTTAAAATTTTATCCTCAAAATCAACATCAATCAATGCTCTATAATCTCCAATCCTAAATTTATAACCTTCACCCTCATAATGTTCTAAATAACGAAACGGGTTTTCTTTTAGCTCTTTAATCTTTTTTACAATTCGTTTAGCTATATCAGGCGAAAGTTTTCTTAAAAATTTTCTGGCATTAGGTTGCCATTTTATATCAAAAGTCATTATAAGAATTCCTTTTCAATTTCTTCCATGCTTATTAATTCAGAATCAGGAGTGGCTCTAGACTCAGATAGTTCTTTCTTTGCCCAATCTGTTAACTCAACTTCTTCATCTGAAAGAAGAATATTTTTTATGAGAGTAACATCCTGAATAAGTTGTCTTAAATCCTCGTTACTAACAGATTGTTTTAATATACTTTCCATAAAATAAATATCCTATTAGAATTTATAAATCTTTCTAAGGACTATCATACCTCTCAACAAAACTTCCCTTTAACTTTAAATTCCCAAGATTATCAAAGAATGCAATTAAATCATATTCTCTTTATTTGGCAATCATCACAAATCAAAACCGTTTATAATCAAACTTTCTATGGTCAATGGAAACTAAATAAACTTTATCTTCAACAATTTTAAATAACAATCTAAATTTTCCAATAATTCTTGTAGATTTATATCCCTTAAGTTTTCCAGATAAATTTCCTCCAATATTATAAGGATTTTCTTTGAATCTTTTTATTTTTTGATCCAGTGCTTTAACAAATTCTGCATTCTTCCTGTATTTTTTGAATTCCTTAGAAAAAGTTTTTGTTGTAATAACTTTTCAGAGCATTACAATTCACTCACAGAATTTACCTCTTTGACATTTCCAAGTGCGATATCTTTCTCACTATCATTAAGTTGTCTCATTGTATTCTGGTTTGACAAAATCTCAAAAGTTTCCATAAACCTATTCATCTCATCGCGTGTAATCATAATTCTTTCAAGCTTTTTTAATTCATTATACAAAATTTCTAAATTAATTAGTTGTTCCATCTTTTTTATATAGAATAAAACTTTAAATATTTATTGGTTTATAAAAAAGCAAATTTGCTTTTTTATTTTCCACCTTTCTCCTTCTTCCAACTTAGGCTCACCAGAGTCATCCCTTGGGGACCAACCACCTAATCCCACTTTCTCATTCTTCCAACCCCCGACTACCAACTAATTCACGGACTCCCATACCCCTCAACAAAATATCCTTTTAACTTCAAGTTCCCAAGATTATCAAAAAACCCAACCAAGTCATCTGTGGAATTTCTAAACTCAAAATTTGAAGAAGTCATTCCAGATAAATCAGAAGAATGCGTGATTGAACCAAACAAAAATAAACTTCCTGTGTTGTTAATTATTCTAATAATAATTTCCTTCTGCAATAATTTTTATTCTCTTCTTTTTCCTTTTCTTCTTAATCTCTTTCTCATCAATCTCCAAATAATTCTCATCACTAACAACCTCCTCTCCAGTCTCTTCCTCTAATTCCCTTCTGGCATTCCCTGCTATATTTCCTCCTTTAACAGATGCGATTTTGTGCTCATCAAAATTTTCAGGATTCTGAACCCGCTCAATTTCAGAAGTTGATGCTTCCCCTAACATTGAAAAAATTAATTCTAAATCTGTCATGTGGTCTCTTAAATTTTCTTTTTGCAATCCTTTAAACTTTTTATATTCAACAGGATACATTCCAAATGTTGCATTAGAAATCTCAGCAGTTAAAATTGCAAAATCATTTTGTTTTTCAACTCCTCGCTTTTTCCATTCATCAGTTAAGTCTTGTCTTACTGCAATCCCCCTAATTCTTTTATCAATCCATGATTTAGAATATCCTTTCTTTTCATAAATTTCTTTCATTCTCTCTTGAGCTAACTCTGGATTCTCTATTTCCTGCACCCTCTCATAACCAACTTTTGCAAGCCATCTCTTAAACGGCTCTGCTTTTTTAGAAGGTATTGATTGAATTATTCTAAATATTGATTTAGTGTTTGCACAATCAGTTTCTCTTAATTTTCCATCAGGAGCTTCTAATTTCAACTGTCGACAAAATGTCGATAGTTCAATTCCACTAGACTCCAATTCTCTTTTCTTTAATCTATACCAATAATCTTTTGAATCAATACTATCTGTCAAAACCTTAACAACATCAACAACTGAAAACCACCATTCATCATTATTCCAAACTCTTCTAATTTTCTTCCCTCCAAAAACAATGATTTTATTTTCTTTTTTCATTTTAAATCTTCCTAATGACTCCCATATCTCTCAACAAAAAACCCTTTCAATTTCAATTTACCCAAATTATCAAAAA
>CBDVES010000106.1:0-2528 GCA_965373065.1 uncultured archaeon
TAAGGAATGCCCCACTGGCACAAAACAAAAATATTTTTATTATACTTTAGGGAAAAAAGAAAAAACAATAATCAGAGATTCATTAACTTTTGACCCAAAAAAAGAAAAGCTATATCAGACATCTGTAGGTTTATTCAGTGATTCTCTTAGAACATTTTCCTGTTTTGTAGGAGAACCTAAGATTGAATTAAATTCCAACAGGTATCTTGATGATGGGATGGAATCTTTTAGGGAGGGTGTAGGAAAATGGAAAGGAACACTTGGAGATTTTATTAAATCTGCAGAAGTAATAGAAAAGACAATTAAAAAGATGAGAAAGAGCGGAGAATATAAAACAGGAAGAACTTATGACATTGAAAACAGGATTAAATTATTTTACCCTGATTTAGGTATGGTATTAATAATAAATAAACTATTGGAATATACCGGGTTTGGTGTTTCTATTTGGACAGAAGGAGAATCTGTTAATAGAAAGTTAATTCTTCCAACAACTTTTATTTTTAGTAATGAGGCTCTTGAATTAATGTCTAAAGACAGGGATATTACCAGAAATTTTTAACTTCTTAAAGTCCGTCGGAAAAATTTTCCCAACAGAAAACTTTTTAAACTATTATTTTTATTAAAGAATATTAAAAAATTTATATTAATCCAATGGCAAGAGAAAAACCAAATATGAATGTTGTGTTTGTGGGGCATGTCGACGCTGGGAAGTCAACAATAGTCGGACAGTTATTATTTCAAAGCGGTGCTGTCTCTGATCAGGAAATGAAGAAATTAAAAGAAGAGGCGGAAAAGCACGGTAAAGCTGGTTTTGAATTTGCTTATGTTATGGACAAAATTAAAGAAGAAAGGGAAAGAGGAGTTACAATTGACCTGGCCTATAAAAAACTTATAACACAAAAATTTGAAATTACAATTATTGATGCTCCGGGGCACAGGGACTTTGTAAAGAACATGATTACTGGCGCGTCTCAGGCAGATTCTGCTTTTCTGGTTATTGCTGCACCTGCAGGAGTCCAGCCGCAAACTACAGAACATTTATGGTTGCTTAGAACAGCAGGAGTAAAAAATATTGTTGTTGCAGTTAATAAAATGGATGCTGTAGAATACAAAGAAGAAACATATAACAAAGTTAAAGACGAGGTTGGAAAATTATTGCAGGGTGTTGGGATAAAAGCCGAGGACACTACTTTTATTGCATGCTCTGGATTAAAAGGAGATAATGTTGCTAAAAAATCAGAAAATATGGCTTGGTATAAAGGACCAACAGTTTTAGAGCAAATGGATTTATTTCCTGCGCCTGAATCATTGACTAACTTGTCGATGAGAATGCCTGTCCAGGATGTATATGAAATTACTGGTATTGGAACAGTTCCAGTTGGGAAAGTTATTACTGGGGTTATGAAAGTAGGGCAAAAAGTTAAAGTTCTGCCTGGAAGAACTGGAGAAGGAATTCAGGGCGAAGTTAAAACAATAGAAGCTCATCATGAACAACTGCCAGAAGCAATTGCCGGGGATAATGTCGGAATAAATATCAGAGGGGTAGGTAAAAAAGATATTGCAAGAGGCGATGTGATTTGCGACGCTGCTCAGCCAGTTCCAATTGCTGAAGAGTTTATTGCTACAATAACTGTAATTAATCATCCAACTGTATTAGCCAAAGGATATACTCCTGTGTTCCATGTTCACACTGCTCAGGTTCCGTGCCAGTTTGTGGAACTGATTGCCCAGATTAATCCTGCAACAGGAGAAGTTATCAAGGAAAATCCTGACTTTTTGAAAAATGGGGATGCTGCTAAAGTCAGAATTAAGCCCCAGGGAAATTTGGCATTAGAAACACAAAAAGACAATCCTACAATGTCGAGATTCTCAATAAGAGATGCAGGAATTACAGTGGCTGCAGGAATGTGCACTGAGATTACAAAGAAAAAATAAAAAGATTTCTATCACAACTATTTTTATAAAGAGAATAATTATTCTGTTTGTATGCGATATTTTATGAATATGCTTTTTGAAAAAATAACAGAAGAATATACTTTGATAGGATTTCCAGGACTAATTAATTGTGGTTTTCCTCCAACTGCAGCAGGTTCTCATAAAATAATAGAAAGTTTTGCTAAAGAAGCAATAAATTCTAATAATAAAAAAGTATTTGAATATGATGCATTTGCAGCATATACTTTTGGAGATACAAAGTGGGCTAATCCAATTGTTGATGAATGTGATAAAACAAAAGGTTTAGATCTTCTTCTTGTTCAACCTTTAAAGAAGATTTCTTAACAACTTATCAATCCAGTATCACCAAACAATTTTTCTAAAAACCAAACACAAAAATTTAAAAACCCTTTAAAATTCTAATTGTCAGTAGAAAAATATCATAGATTATTATTAGATATTAACATTCACAATCAAATCGTTTATTTAGCTCAGTGCTATTAAGAGTGAAGAGTAACTTTGTAAATAGGTATTTTTCTATTGGAATCAATATGATTTCAAAATAAGTAAATAAATAAATAAATTTATAATTT
>CBDVES010000107.1:0-2526 GCA_965373065.1 uncultured archaeon
ATTGCAGATTATAAACAAAATTGGAACAAGTTAAAAGAAAAACTACAGGAAGAAGTTAGTGAATTTTTAAAAGAAGATAATAAAGAAGAACTTGCAGATATCTTAGAAGTTGTTGATGCAATTTGTGATTTTAAAAAAATTGGCAAGAATGAATTAGAATCTATTAAAAAAAAGAAATTAGAAGAACGAGGCGGGTTTAAGGATAAAATAATTCTTGATGAAGTAAAAGATTAAATATATAAAACTATTTTTTCTTATATTAACATGGCAGAAAAATTTTTTTGGTCAGATCAAATTGTAGAAAATATAATCAACTCCAAAGGCGACAAAAAAGAATATGCTTGTGCTTCGGGAATTACTCCGTCAGGTTCGGTTCATATAGGAAATTTTAGAGAAGTTATCACCACTGATTTGGTTGTGAAAACACTTGAAAATAAAGGGAAAAAAGTAAGATTTATTTATTCATGGGATGATTATGACAAATTTAGAAAGGTGCCGAAAAATATTCCTAAGAGTTATGAAAAATATCTTGGAATGCCAATAAGTGAAATACCTTCTCCTTTTGGGGCGGGAAGTTATGCAGAACATTTTGAAAAAGAATTTGAGAAATCCTTGAAAAAAGTAGGAATAAAACCGCTCTTTATCAGGCAAAGTATTATGTATAAAAAATGCAAATATGCTCCTTTGATAAAAACAGCGATTGAGAAAAAAAATCAAATAAAAAAAATATTTAACAGATTTAGAAAAGAACCTTTGGAAGAGGATTGGTTTCCAATTACTGCTTATTGTGAAAAATGCGGAAAAGATTTCACCAAGATTCTTAGTGCTGAAGGTTATTTTGTAGAGTATAAATGCAAGTGTGGTTTTCAAAATAAAATTGATTATAGAAAAAAAGGAAATGTAAAACTTCTTTGGAGAGTTGACTGGCCAATGAGATGGACTTATGAAAAAATAGATTTTGAACCAGGGGGGATTGACCATAGTGTTACAGGGGGTTCTTATTCAACAGCAAAAGAAATTGTAAAAAAAGTTTTTGATTTTGAAGCTCCATTGTACCAAATATATGAATGGGTCAGGATAAAAGGCGGAAAAGAATTTTCCAGTTCAAGTGGGGATGCATTAACATTAAATGAAGTTGAAGAAGTGTATGAACCAGAAGTAATAAGATATCTTTTTGTTGGAACAAAACCTAAAACAGCTTTTCAAATCAGCTTTGATAATGATGTTATAAAAATTTATGATGATTATGATGCACTTGAAAAAAAATATTATGAAAACAAAACTAATCCAAGAGAGAAAAGGATTTATGAATTATCAAGATTAAAAGTTAGCAAGAAAAAACCAGAAAGATTAGGTTTTAGGCATTTGATTACTGTTATGCAAACAGGGAAAGATAAAGGATTAAATGCAGAATCATCAAAAAGAGCCGAGAAAGTTAGGAATTGGTTGGAAAAATATGCCGGAGAAGATATGAGATTTAAAATCCAGAAAAAAATTTTAATCAAATTAACCCAAAGAGAAAAAGAAGCGCTTTTGAAATTGCGAAATGTTTTGGCACCCAAGGGCGTACACCAAGAAGGTGCGAGTACCTCTACGAGGTCCCGAGACATTTCTAAGGAAATGTCTACAAAGGGCAAAAAAGATTTGACAGAGAAAGAACTTTTTAATATGTTTTATGAGATATGCCAAGATGTTGGGATGACAAATACAGAATTCTTTGATGTGGCGTATAGGGTTATAATAAATAAGAAAAAAGGACCGAGGTTGGCTAATTTAATTTTAACTGCAGGAAAAGAAAATATTATTAAATTGTTAAGGGGGATAAAATGATTTCATTAAAACAAGGGACGAGAAGAGGAGATTATATAGAAATCAAAGGAATATTAAATACTCCTGAAAAAGTTGGAGAATTAGAAAAAAGTTTGGAAGAAAAAACTGGACAGGAAAGAAGGTATTATCAAAATGACATTAATTGTTAAATCAAACATAAAAAAAGTTGTGAAAGAACTTGACAAAGAAAATTCTGTTTCTAGCGTGGCAGAAGAAGTTGGAATTGCTATGGAAAGAAAAGTTGAGGAAATGCTGAGAGATGCAATTAAAAGAGCAAAAGAAAATAAAAGACGGACATTGCAAGCGAGGGATATTTAAAATTGTCTATTTAAAAAGAGGTAAAAGAAAATGGGAAAGATAAAAATCATAATTTTAATAATTTTAATCTTAGTTCAACCTATTTCTGCTTATACTTATCTAAATATTTATCTTGGTGAAACAGGTGAGGCAATTTTTTTAGGGGAAACTAATGAACAATTTTCTCTTCCAGAAGGAGTTGAAATAAAAAATAAAGAAATTATTGGAAAAACTCAAACTTTAACAAATAAGCAGGGAGAACAATGGGAGTTTTCATATTTTCTGAAAAATGCTGAAATGAATATTATCCTTCCAAAAGGAGCAATTATAAAAAAAATTGAAAATGGAGAGATTTCTATAGAAAATAAACAAATATCTATTTATGTTAAAGAAGAAATT
>CBDVES010000108.1:0-2483 GCA_965373065.1 uncultured archaeon
CAGTCATTCCGTTTTTAAAAACTTTTCTCTGAAAATCAAATTTCATAAAAAGAAATTTTTCTCAGATTATATAAATATAATTATTCAAAAATTCAAACTAATTATCTTTTACCCCCTAAAAAATAAAAAATAAGCCCCGACACCTGCACCAATAATTACCAAACCAATAATTACCCAAAACCACCATTTCTTCCAAAAAGGTTTTGCATCAGACACTTCAATTGGTTGTGTTTGCCCTGCAGGAATTGCTTGCACTCCAGTTTGTTGATTCACCACCGGTTGCGTCGCTGGTTTCTGAGGAGCTGTTTGTTGTGTTTGTGTTTGTACCATTTAAATCCTCTTTATGAATTTAAACAGAAAGTATTTTATAAATCTTCCTTTTTTTGAAAATAATATATCTCTCTAAAACTTCATTTTTTAAAACAGGTATATGCTCAAATTTGTTCATTACATTTTTAAAACTTAATCCCTTAAAAATCCTATGCCAATAAATGCATCGCCACATTTTGAAAGAGCCCAGGCAGATTACGAGGCCGCAGAAACAACAGAACACAAAATAAAAACACTCAAAAAAATGATGGCTCTTGCTCCAAAACACAAAGGGGCAGAGAACTTAAATGCCCAACTAAAAAGGCGTCTTGCAAAATTAAAATACACAAAAGAAAAAGAAACCAGATCTGGCAAATCAACTTTTAAAGGAATAAAAAAACAAGATATGCAGGCAGTTATCACTGGTTTTACAAATTCCGGCAAATCATCACTTCTCTCTATTTTAACAAACGCCTGCCCAAAAATTTCTGAAACGCAATTCACAACAAAAATCCCTGCAATTGGAATGATGCCCTACGCTGGAACCCAAATTCAACTAATTGAAAATCCTGCCATAGAATCAGAACACCATGATAAAGGATTATTAAACACCGCCGACACAGTTTTAATTCTTGTCAACACACTTGAACAAATAAACAAAATCCAGGAAAAACTTGGCAAGGCATATGGGAAAAAAATAATTGTTTTCAACACCACCTATCAATCAGTAAATGAAATGCGAAAAATCAAAGCAACACTCCAGTCTAAAAAATATAATTTTGTTTTGATTTCTGCAAAAACAAAAGAAAACATTACAGAATTAAAAGAAAAAATCTTTGAGAGCTTTGATAAAATAAGAATCTACACAAAAGAACCAGGCAAAACAAAATCACCAAGACCAATAATCATGAAGCCAGATTCAACACTAAAAGATGTTGCTGAGAAAATTTTAAAAGGATTTTCAGAAAAAGTTAAAGAAACAAAAATCTGGGGACCTTCTTCAAAATTCCCTGGTCAAAAAATCGGACTAAAACACAAACTAAAAGATTTAGATGTTGTTGAATTTAAGACAAGGTAAAATATATAAACTCAAAATTCTAAACAGAATATGCAAGAAAGAGGTTAATATGAATTCACTAAAAAACAAGATTATGCCTTATACTTTAGCTACAGGAATAGTTGTTTATTCAATTGGCTATTCTCCTGCAGTAACTAATTCTTACGGCTTTGGAGAAGAAATAGGGGAAATGGTAATAGAAAAAGGAAGTGAAAAAATTAGAGACAATATAAAAAATCCTAAAACACGCGAGAATTATGGCAAATTCCATAAGTTTATGTTTGACACTTTTGGGTTAAAAGAACATAATAGAAAAATAAGGGAAAATCAAAAACCAAAAAAAAGAAGAGGAATAACAGGAATTATAAGAAGGCAAAAAAAATAATCACTTCCAACTTTTTCTAATTGGGGAAATAATTTTTTCTAAATAATTATTTCGTAATCTTTAAATCTTTGACAATAGAATATAATTTTTTAGCTTCTTTATTTTTTTCAAAATACTCTCGAACAGGTGCGATTAATTTCTCAAGTTCCTCTGCGCATGAATTTTTTAAATCAAGAGGATGGATTTTTTTTGCAACATAATCTTCTTCAAGACTTTTATAATCTTTATATTTTAAATCCCCTCCAAATTTCTGGGGACGTTTTATTTCAAGAACATCTATATTTTCAAAAATAATATATTTAAAATATTCCAAAATTGGATTTCCTTTTACAATTCCCTCAGAACAGTAAGCTTTGCCAATTTTTTGTTTAAGTTCCTTAAATGTATCATGCATGTAAATGCACGTCTTTGGATTTGATTTAGACATTTTAGAAGCCATAAGTGTTTCTTCCCGATTTCCTTTCTCCTGTAAACCTTGCAAACCCAACAAAATATGATGATGAACTGCAACAGGTTTTTTCCATTTGAATTTTGTAGCAACATCACGTGCAAGCATATTGGCTCTTCTCTGGTCCATCCCCAACTGACAGATATTTATTCCCAGATGAAAAATATCTGCAACCTGCATACTTGGATAAAACAACTGGGCTGTTGTAATTTTATCAGTAGATTTTCTTCCTGCAATTGTGAGTGATTTTTTTGTCCTATTAAAACTAATCTGACGTGCAATAT
>CBDVES010000109.1:0-2409 GCA_965373065.1 uncultured archaeon
ATGAGGATTATGTCCTTTCATTATTTTTAGAAATTTCCCAATCTTTTAAACCTTTCTATTTTGTAACTCCTTTACAATTGTAACTACTTTAACTAATTCTCACAAAACTTTATAAAAAACATTTCTCAATAAATTATATGAAAAAAGAGGAAAAGAAAAAAATTCATCGTCATAAATTAGTTCATCCAATTTTTAGAATTCCAAAAACATTTGGGCAAAAAGCAGCAGACTGGATTGCAAAATGGGCAGGAAGCTGGACTTTTATAATTGGGTTTTTTATTTTTATCGGAGTGTGGATAACAACAAATGGTTACTTTTTATTAAAATATATTAAGGAAGGAATAATAGACCCTTACCCTTTTATCTTATTAAATCTCGCACTCTCCTGCCTCGCTGCAATCCAGGCCCCGATAATTTTAATGAGTCAAAACAGGCAGGTCCAGAGAGACAGATTAAAAGCAGAATTTGATTACAAAATAAACAGAAAAGCAGAAAAAGAAATTAGAGAGATAAAAAATTTGTTGTTGAGAAAGAGAAAGAAAAAATAATTATTTTTAGAAAAATTTATAAGAGAATTTTTTTATTCTATGATATGGAACCATTATTCAATTTAGATGATTTGCCAAAAAAATTCATTTTTTGGGAAAATAATTTAGTTAGTGCTAATGGAACTCAGGCAAATATTTACCAGGTCGCTCCTGATTTAGTTGTTAAAATTTGGAAAGAAAAAAACAATTTATTAAGAAATATGAGGAGTATTTTTAGGTCAAAAAAAGAATATGAATTCACAAGAGATTTGTATTCTAAAAAGAGAAAATTACCAAAACCAAAAGGAGTCTTTAGGGTATTTAATAAAGAAGCAGGAAAATTTTATCCAGGATATGTTATGGAATATTGGGGAAATGGAAATGCCAAAACAAAAAAAGAACTTGAGAAAGAGGGTCTTAAAACAGAGGGTGAACTTTTAATGAAATTAGGAAACAAAGAGTTGGGATTGATAAGAGAACAAGGATATTATTCTATAGATTGTGGATGGAAAGAAAATTGGTTATCCTTAAATGAGGACATTTGTATCATAGATGTTTGCAGATGGAGATATTACGGGAAGAATCCAGAATTATTAAAAGGGAATTCTTTTATTGATTATTGCAAGTCTAGTTAAATAAATTAAATATTTTCACTCTTCCAACCTACCATTTAACTCCCCAGAAAAATTCTCCAACATCTTCTCTTTAACAATTTTTTTATCCTTTGCCCATTCTTTATGCCCCAAAACCCAGCCAAGTTTTATCAACCCTGTTTCACTTAGCATATCCTCTAGATAAATAACTCCTGTTTTCATCAGTTCTCTCCCATTAGAATAAACAAGGGGGTCAAGCCGTCCGTAAATTGTTTGGCTAGAAGCACAAATGATTAATCCTTTTTCCTGAACTTCTTTCAACTTTTTTGTCCAGCCATTCCTTGCTCTTTTTGTAGGCACATGCCCCAAACCACTCATTTCTAAAACAATCCCTTTATATTTTTTCTTCAAATAAAAATCCAAAATCTCTGGATTTTGCCCAGGATAAACTTTCACCAAACCAACCTTCTCCTCAAATTTTAAATCAGTTTTTACTCTGCCCTTATTTCTTAAATTATAATTTGAAATTCTTATAATCTTGTTGCCCCCTAATTCCGATTTCGGGGGTACACCTGGTGGTGCAGGAAAAATTTTTGCAAAAGGTTTTGCATTTACAACTTTGAATGCATCTCTTTTTGAACTATGCAACTTCCTGACTTTTGTTCCAGGCATTGCATAACAATAATCATCATTTGACGATGCATGCCCAACAAGCATGACTTCTGCAATATCTGAAATCGCAGCCAACGCAGCACACTGCAAATTTAAATTCGCGTCACTGCTTGCCCTGTCAATACTTCTCTGGCTGTAGGTTAAAACAACTGGCTTGTTTAAATTCTTCAAAAAAAAACTCAACGCCGCAGAAGTATAATGCAAAAAATCAGTCCCATGCGTAACAATAACTCCTTTAATATTCTGGTCGTTCAAAAGTTTCTCAACAGTCCGGGCAAGTTTCTGCCAATCCTTAAAGTCCATGTCTTCTGATGCTTTCATAAAAGGAACCTCAACTTTAACAATATTAACTTTCTCAAAAATATCTGGATAATATTTAAACAAACTCTCAGGAGTATCAAGCCAATCAACACCTCCTTTCTTTGGATTTAAACGCGCAGCAATTGTCCCTCCAGTAATAATCATAGCTATGTTTGGTTTACCAGGTCTTTTTTTCATATCAACTTTTTCTTTAGCTTCTTTTCCTTTTTCTAAAACTTTAATTTCAAGAACATCTTTTTTCTTAAAACCAATATTATAACCAGAACTAATTTTCAACAACACAATTCCTTTTTCAT
>CBDVES010000110.1:0-2400 GCA_965373065.1 uncultured archaeon
TGCACCATATTTTCTTCTTTCTTCAACTCTCTCTGGTGAATTAATTCCCCCACAAGCAATAATTTCTTTATCAGTATTTTTTAATATATCATAAAATATTTTTTGAGTTGCTAATGAAAATGAATAAAGTATTTCTCCACTTCCAGCTCCAAATCCAAAATTATGTCTAATTGTAGTATTTGTTGTAACATATCCTTTTACAAAATTATAAGTGTCGTCAATTGTTTTCTCAATTTCCTTTTGAGTTAAGTCAGGAGAAATTTTAATATATAGTTCTTGTTGAGGAGAGATTTGCTGTTTTATAGAACTAATAATCTCCCCTAATAATTCTTGGTTCTCTTCCCTGGAAATTTTTAAATTTGGACAAGATGGACAATATTCAAATCTATCTATATAAGGAATGTCTCTAAAAATTTTAATTGTTTTTCTTAAATCCTGAAGTCTTTGTTCAACATTTAATTGAGGATTAGGAGTAGGACCAATACTTATTGTAGTTGGAAATTTATATTTTTCCCACAATCTAACTTTTTTTGAAATTAATTCTGCCCCATTATTTTCCCATGATACTTTATTAAATAAAGATTGATTTTTGGCATCTCTTTTTATTCTTGGTCTTTTTTCCCCTCGCCAATCTTCTCCTGTAATTGTTCCTATTACTCCTCTATCAAACCCAAAATATTTTAGAATTAAAGGGGATAATTGTGCATTTTTATCAAATCCTGCAGCACTAGAAATTTTAAAAGGTAATTCAATATAATTTTCTTTATTATCTAAAATTAATTTCTCTAATTTTGTTAAACTTAGAATCTTAGAAAATAATAAAAAGGAATTATGAGCAACTTCTGCATCTTTTTTTGTTATATAGAATACAGGATGTTTTATTAAATCATAAAACTCATCAAAATAACTTCTTATAAAATCCATTTTTTTCTAAAGAATTTTATTCTCTTTATAAAAATTATTGTTCTAAAGAATTATTTATCTTCTCTTCAAACTCCTCTTCAGACATTGAGCCAACAAACTGCTCAATAATTTTTCCGTCTTTAAGCAAAACAAAATTAGGAATAGAATTGACATTAAATTTTTGCGCAAGTTCCTGATTATTTCCAACATCAACTTTCCCAAATTTTATTTTTCCTTTAAGTTTTCCACTTAACTCGTCAATAATAGGAGACATCATCAAGCACGGCATGCACCAATCAGCAGAAAAATCTATCAGCACAAAACCTTGTTTAATAAATTCTTCAAACTCATTATTTGTTAATTCTTGGACTGACATGAAAAAAAAGAGAAGAAGAAGTTTATAAAAGTTTACTTGATGATGTGTATGGCAGAGTGTATAAATATTTAAAAAAAGAGTGATTCTAAAATTAACATGATTAGTAGAATTAAAATAATTTATACAGAATTAACTCCAAAAGCTAAAAAATTAGATTGGATGTTAAAAAACATTGACTCTGATTATGGTTCAAAAATTTTATATGAATGGCAATGGGATAAAATTGAAAGACCAGAATTAGACCCCAAAAAGATTTATGATTTAAGTAAGTTTATGCATGGTTTTGATGGTTTTGACGATGGGTTAAGATTGAATATATATGGAAAAAGCCCTCAATTTTTATTTGAGGCAGATAACACTTTTTTTAGAAATGTTTTAACAAACATAGAGCCCCAAACAGAAGATTTACTTCTTTATTCCCCTCGAAGAGAATTAAGAGAAATTAACATTAATGATTTATTTAAAATATAGTTTGTAGAATAATTATATTTAAATAGAATTAACTAACTAACTTATTATGAGTTCTGAAAAAAGAGGGAAGATGGAAATAAAATTAATTGGTTCTACAAATAGATTGAAAGCAATTAAGAGTATGAAGGATTTTTCTTATTATTGTGGAAGACAATGTTATACTGATAAAGATTTTGAAGAAGTGCAAAAAGAAATTCCAAAGAAAGACTTAATGGATAAAATGATAAATAGGGGACATCATAGTGTATTTGAGCATATGGGATTAACTTTTTATTTTAGAGGATATCCAAAGATGTTTGTTATGATGTTAAACAATGAAAAGCAATATGCAACTTCAGAAAAATCTGCAAGATACACTCAAATGAAAAATATGATTCCAGAACAAAAAGAAAAATATGACAAGTGGATGAACCTCTTAATTCCAGAAATTGATAGAGTATATCCTCAAATGAAAAATTCTTCTGAAAGAGAAGATGCAATAATAAACCTTGCTCAAGAAAATGCAAGATATATGACAAGTGTATTTACACCTACAAAAATGATTCATTCACTTAATTTTAGACAACTTAATCATTTAATTAGCGAATTTGAAGATTTTTAAAATAAGTATAAAAAAAGTTTTTGGATCCTCTCCAGGATCGTTTTTAATT
>CBDVES010000111.1:0-2399 GCA_965373065.1 uncultured archaeon
TTTGTAATTTGTGTATGGAAATTTGTATTTATGGAAGAGTTCAGGGAATTGGGTTTAGGAAAAAAATTAAAAAATTTGCAGATGAAATTAATTTAAAGGGATTTGTTGAAAATAATTTTAATGGGTGTGTAAGAGTTGTTGCAAAAGGTTATGCTCAAAAATTAAAAAATTTTATTACTTGGTTAAAATCAAGTCCGGGATTTTCTTTTGTCAGAAATTTGGAATTAAGTAATCAGGATGATATTAAGAATTATTCTGATTTTAAAATTAAGAAAACAGATTATTTTTTAATTGATAAATTTAAGAGTGGATTTAATCTCTTGAAATATTTTTTAGGTTTACAAAATCCAAGAAATTATTTGGATAAAGTTCCTTTGCATGTTGCTATAATTCCTGACGGTAATCGGAGATGGGCGAGAAAAAGAGGGCTTGACAGATTAAAAGGACATGTTAAGGCGGCGGAGTTTGACAGTTTATTTTCCTTATTTAATGAAGCAAGAAAATCAGGTGTGAAATATGTTTCACTCTGGGGTTTTTCAACTGAAAACTGGAAAAGAGGCAAAGAGGAAATTGACAGCTTGTTTAAACTTTTTTTTAAAAGTTTAGAAGATTTTAGGGAAGTTATACATAAAGATAAAATAAGATTCAGGCATTTTGGAAGGAAAGACAGATTCCCAAAAAAATTAAGTGATGAGTTGGTAAAATTAGAAAAAGAATCAGAAAATTATTCTGATTTTAATGTTCAGTTTTGCCTTGATTATGGAGGAAGAGATGAAATTATCAGGGCAATTAATAATCTTTTAAAATCAAATGTGAAAAAAATTGATGAAAAAATTTTCTCAGATAATCTTGATTCAGCAGAAATTCCAGACCCTGATTTAATTATCAGAACTTCCGGGGAAAAAAGAATTTCTGGTTTTATGCCTTTTCAATCTGTTTATTCAGAACTTGCTTTTGTTAAAAAGGATTTTCCTGGTTTCAGTCCTAAAGATTTAAGAAAAGTTATTAAGAATTTCGGAAAACGAGAGAGAAGATTTGGAGGAGATAGTTAAATCAAATAAAAAACAATGGTCGGTAAAAGTAAACAGCCCATCATTTGCGTTCTTCTGACTCCGAGGGAAATACAATAAATTCCTGTGAATGTTGAGGCAATTAAAACTGCCAGACCAAGAAGCCCTGAAATTAAAAAGACAATTATTCCCAACAAAATTAAAGTTATTGTTGAAAGAATTGTGTAATTTATTTTTTCCAGTTTTTTTGAAAATATTTTTGCAAGAAAGATTGTCAGGAAAAATGAGATTATACCTGAGATGAAAACCACTGCGAGAATTAAAGTTAAAATTTTCCAGGAGAGTAAGTTTCCTATGATTTGCTGGATTGCAACTGCTGCACCTGTTCGTGTTTTTGAAATTACATAAAGCGAAATAAATGAAAATCCCATGACCAAAGTATTTGTTGCCCCGAGCAAAACAAGAAATCCTTTTTTGTTTGTTCTTGAAATTGTGTTTCCGATTATTGCGGCTTGTCCGCTTCCAAGACCAGGAAGAAAACTGCAAATGGGCGAGGCAACAAGTGCCCCGAGGATTGGTTTGAAAAGTTTTGTTTTGGGTTTTGTAATTTTTTGTTCTGGAATCTGGATTTTGTTTTTGATGCTAATCAGCAACATTGAACTTCCAAAAAGCCCTGTCAGCAAGGGAAGGAGAGGTTGGTTTAATGATTGAAGATTTAAAATACATAAGCCCAGAAAACCTGAAAGTAAAAAAACAAACAAGCCAGTAAATTTCTTTTTTTCCAAAGAGATTAAAATAATTGAAATTATAATTAACAGGTAAGGAATTATTTTCTGGATGAAATTATATGTTTTTGAAATTATCAGGATAGAGGGAAAAGAAATTAAAACCAGAATCAAAATCGCCGCAAGACTTCCATAACAAGTCAGGATTATTGCTTCATAACCAAGTCCTTGTTTTAATAATTCGTGTCCAGGCAAAACCGAAAGTTCTGTGTCTGTATCTGGACAGCCCAAAAATATTGACGGAATAAAATCAATAAAAGTGTGGGTGATTGCCATTGAAGCAATAAAAACCGCAAAGTAAATTGGGTTTACAGAACTAAATAAGGATGCAGATAATGAGACAAGAAAAATTCCAATCAGGTTTATGTGGATTCCAGGGATAAGACCTGTGAGTGTTCCAGCGAGGATTCCAACAAGGAGGAAGAGGATTATTTGGAGGAGCATTATGATTTCTTTTTCCAAAAGAAACCTGCTTTGGCTTGTAGTTTTTCAACTTTTCCTTCTTCATGTAAATCTCTTAAAAGACGATAAAGCAAATGCCAATTAATTACTTTTTTTGTTTTTTCTTCAATTTCCTTCAGAATTTCATTTGTGCTTTTAATTT
>CBDVES010000112.1:0-2382 GCA_965373065.1 uncultured archaeon
GGCAATACAAGTATGTTATGAGTTTAATAAAAATAATGAAAAAAGAGAAGTTAAAGGACTAATAGAATCATTGGAAAAATTTAAATTAAAATCTGGTTTGATTTTGACTTATGACCAGGAAGATGAATTTATAATTAATAAAAAAAGGATAATTATCAAACCTGTCTGGAAATGGCTGTTGACTTGATTAAATTTTTCAATAAAAAACTAAAAGGTTTATAAAATATAAATTCTCTTCTTTATTATGAAAAAAGAAGTGAATAGTTTGTTTTTTGTATTTGGATTAATATTAATTTCAGGTTTTATTTCTGCAGAATTTGAAACAGGAAACCCATCACACTCAATTACAAATCAATATGGTCCATCTCATTATATCAATGGTTGGATAAATATAAGTTTAGATAATGAACCAAGCAACTCTGTTTTTAAAGATTCTTTGGAAAATTCAATAAGCTTAATTGATTTAATAAATGCAAATCAGGATTTTGAACATACTTGCAGCACATTAAATTGTAATCCGGATTACTCTGCAATAAATAAAGAAAACACAAAAACTTTTAATTTAGAAAATAGAGAATCAAAAATTATTGGGCTTAAATTTACAGAAAATATTGTATCTATAAACTCAGTAAATTTTGCAGTTGAAAGCGATGTTAGTTCATCTTGCTATAATCAAATAAAAATAGATTTTCTCGATGATGGAATAATTGATAAAGGAAATAATAAATCATTAGAATACAGTACATCTTGTTCTTTTTTAAGAAATTATGGTTGTTTTGACAGCAGTGAAACCACAACTATTGGAGCTGTAAGTTCAACACCTTACTGCCAAAGAGTCCGGCTTTCTGAATCTCCGGGATTTAAACTTGGCGCATGGGTGAAAGATTCAAAAGATTTAGTAATGGCTCTTTATGATATTTATGGGGATTCAATTGAAGGAGCAAATTGCGAATTACCTGAAAACACTGGTGAAGGAGAAATTTCCTGCAATATAAATTATTTAATTACAGAATCAAAAGATTATTATGTCTGTATTTATTCTGAGGGGGGAACTGAAGAATCCAAAATAAGAGGTTATTCTTCTGCAGATGGATGTGGGTTTCAGGGTGCGCCAACTGACAATAAGCTGGAAAATACTGCCTATCAAATTTTTGCTGAAGGAACAAAATTCGCTGCTGTGGGAACTTTGGAAATAACAAACTCCCTGGCTTATGGCAACACTTTGGAAAATAAAATTAGTGGTTATATTTTGGATAAATATGGTAGTCTTGATTGTTCAGATATTGAATGTATAGTTCCGATAAAACTCATTTCAGGAAAAAGCCAGGCAATAACAATTAAAAACCTGTTAATAAAATATGACACAGTTGGTTTTAGCGGGGCTGAAGAAAACAACTTTTACGAACTAACTGAGATTCCTGCAACAATAAATTCAGACTTTCAAAAACTTTATTTGGACCAGGGAAACTTTTCTGTTCCAGATGATTTTGGAAATTACACATTCTTATTAAGTTTAAATGATGAAGAAATTTTTTCAGAAAAAGTAACTGTGGAAAAAGTTCCTATAATAAAAAGTTTAACTCCAACAGCAACAGCGTCGGCATTTCCTACTGAATTTAAAGTGACAGTTGATTCATCTGGAAATATAACTAAGTATGAATGGGATTTTGGAGATAACCACAGTAAAACAACTACAAGCAATAAAATAATTTATACTTATAATTCTATAGGAACATATAAACTCAAGGTAAGCGTAACTGACTTAGACAAATATATTAGTTATAAAATCTTTGAGGTGTTGGTGGAATCTCCAGAAGCACTGATTGACACAACTCTGGACAAAAAATTAGAAGACCTTACAAAAGTGAATGAACAAATTAAAAAATTTGATTTATTCTCTCAAGAGAGTTTAAACTCAGTTTTAGATATTAATGAACTTGAAAACAAATTAATTGAAATTCAAAAAGATTATCATAAAGTCAATCCTGAAAATTTAAACTCTGAAGAACAATATAATAAAATCATGACTGAACTGTTAGAATTACAAATTCCAGAATCAGTTTCTGTAAGTCAAGGTGCTGACTCAATTCCATTTTATCCTGACAAAAACAACATAAACCTGGATATCTTACAACTAATCGGGAGCGGGCATTATGATGCTGAAAATAAAAATAAATATCTCGACGCTATTCTCACATGGAATCAAAACAATCTGGAAACAAAAATTAATTTTAAAGAATTCACAGTTAAATATGAATCTTCTAATGTGCCCATACTCAAAATTTTTGATGTGCAAATAAACGGAAAAAATGGAGAAGGTAAATTTTATTTTGTTCTTTTTAATTTAGAAAATCTCGAATTCAAAGAAGATTATGAAGAAAG
>CBDVES010000113.1:0-2380 GCA_965373065.1 uncultured archaeon
CAAAATAAAAACTGGTGTGCTTAAGTTCAAATCATTATATTTTATAAAAATAACAACAGCAATCAAAACAAGAATCATAAAATAAATCGGCAAATATATTTTTCTTGAATTACTAACCTTCATAAAATATTTTTTGGTTTTCTCTTTTTTCTTCGGCATTATTTATTAAGGAATTTAAAGATTATAAATATTGTGTTCCTTGCCTTTCAATTAAAACCTCATTTGCTAACCTCGCTCGTCCTTTTATAACTCACATATAATTTATCAAGAATATCTGTAACATGCTTTCTTTGTTCAGAATTTCCCAAACCTTTCCAGTCAAGCAAGGCAAAATCAACTTCTTCTTGTGTTTTGTCTATTGCTTCTTTAACCCATTCTTCTTTTAATGGCAAAACATATTGAGGAATAATATGGGAAACAGCGATGTTTGAATTTAACTGAACTTTGTTAAAGTTCGGGCAGTAGTGCGGGCCCCCAATTCCAATTGCGACTTCGTTGTAAGGGTTTGGTTTGAATTCTTTTATTATTTCACTAATTGTTTTTGCCAGAACAAAACCTGCGCGTCTGTTAATCCATTCGTGTTCTGTTGAGCCAATTTCTATAAATATGCATGGCTTGTCAATTAAAGGACCGTGGTGAGTGCATTCTAATGTAATTTTAAAATCTTTTAACAAATGTTTATCTGCATTGGTTTTTAATTTTTCAAATATCTGTTTCTGAAACATTGCAGAAGTTCTGGAAACTTTTCCAACTTCTCCGCCTAGTTGTGCAGTTCTGAAATTTCCAGGAGCATGAACACAAAGTGTTTTTTCTTTTTTCTCTGACTTGTGTTTTGAAGCAAAGATAATAAAATCATATTGATTAATTTTTTCTAAATTTAAATTCTTTGTGTAGATTATTTCGTCGTCAACCAGGTAAAAATCAAAACCAGGATTGTTTGCCATAGAAGATAAAACAGGATTTTGCCTGAACTGGGATAAATGAGTTGTGATGTTTATTCCTGCCTTGTCTTTTTTGCTTGCAATTATTAAATATTTTTTGTACATATTATTAAAAGAAATATAAAATATATAAATTAATTGGTGCCAAGCCAATTATACTTTTCTGGATAAAAAGGATGACATCCTGAATTAGAGTAAAACATAACGACAATATTTTCACAACCAAAAACCTAAAAAACCCTTTTTCTTCTGAATAATTATGCCAAGCACAAAACCAAAAAAGTTCAAAGAAGAAAAAATAGCAGAAGAGTATTTTCCAGTAGATGAAACTGACTTAAAACACACAACTGAAAAACAGGAAAAAGAATCTCCTTCTAAAGAAGAAATAATTAAAGGTTCTATTGAAAAGCAATACAAAAAACCAGAAAGAAAATCTTTAGAAACAGTAGAACACCACAGGCGTATACCCAAAGGGCACGAGAATACCCAAAGGGCACAAGACCTCTACGAGGCCCCGAACCAAGTAGGTCTTAAAGAAGATTTTAGGAAAAAATCTTTACTAAGGACAACAAAACCAAAGAGAAAATCACTAGAAACAATAAAACGCCACAGGCGTACCCCGAAAGATTTTAGGAAAAAATCTTTACTAAGGGCAAGAAAACCAAAAATTTCTAAAAAAGAAAAATACACTCCTCCAAAAATTAATTTGAAAAAACACGGGTATGAACTTATTATTACAGAAAAACCACAGGCAGCATTGAAAATTTCTTCTGCTCTTGGAAATTCAACACAAAAATCATTTAACAAAATTCCTTATTACGAAGTTGACAGGCAAGGAGAAAAAATAATTGTTGCCTGTGCTGTAGGACATTTATTCACCCTCAAGCAAAATGTTTCTGGTTCAAATGTCCCAATTTTTGACATAAGCTGGGTTCCAAATTATTTAGTCAGAAAAAAAGACTTTTCAAAAAAATATTATGACACTTTATTAAGACTCGCGAGAAATGCCGGAAGTTTGACAGTGGCTACAGACTTTGATGTTGAAGGAGAGGTAATTGGTTTTAATGTTGTTAGATTTATCTGCAATCAAAAAGACGCAAACAGAATGAAATTCTCCACGCTGACCGCGCCAGAATTAAACAAATCCTATGAAGAAAAATCATCACATATAGAATGGGGGCAGGCAATTGCAGGCGAGACAAGACATTATCTTGATTGGTTTTATGGAATAAATTTGTCGCGTGCTTTAATGAATGCAATAAAAACAACAGGAAAATTCAGGATAATGTCTATTGGAAGAGTTCAGGGACCTGCACTGAATTTAATAGTTCAAAAAGAAAAAGAAATCCAGAATTTCAAACCCCAGCAATATTGGCAGGCTTTTATTACAGTTAAAAATTCTCATACTTTAGAATTAAAATATAACAAAGATATTTTTG
>CBDVES010000114.1:0-2324 GCA_965373065.1 uncultured archaeon
AACTTGTTTTTGCTTGTCCTATTGATTGTGCTCTACTCTGTTTTTATCTGGAAGTTTTACAGATTTATTGCTACAAAAAATATTCTCGGACTCAACCTCAACAAATACAATAAATCGCAGCATGCTTTTTTTACCAAAGTACTCGCAGGTGTCTTTTATCTTATAGAATATTTCCTGATTTTGCCATTCTTGATTTTCTTTTGGTTTTCAGTGTTTACTCTTTTTTTAATTTTTTTGACAGAAGGTCTGGAGATGCAGTCGCTTTTGATTATCTCTGTTGGAATAATTGGGGCTATAAGAATGACTTCTTATATTCCAGGGTATGGTGAAGATTTGGCAAAAGAGCTTGCAAAACTCCTGCCTTTTACTCTTCTTGCGATTTCAATACTCAATCCAAAATTTTTTGATGTTGAAAGAATCTTTAGTCGTTTTAGCGGGTTGCCAGAATTTTTTGGAGAGATAATTATTTATTCATTATTCATAATTATTCTTGAAATGATTTTGAGATTCTTTGACTTTATTTTTTCTTTGTTTGAATTAGAAGAAGTTCCGGAAACACAGGAAGAAACAGAAAATTAATATTTGCACTTTTTATTTTTTACGAGTTTTCTTTTTACCTGGCTTTTTATTTTTCTTCTTTAAACTCCAAGCAAAATAAATTACTCCTAAAATAATTATTGTTGCAAAAAAAGTTTTCCAGATAAAGAATGGAAGCTGGATTTGCGCTGGACACGCAAGAGTATTGCTTCCCCCAACACATTTTTCAAATTTTCTTTCGGGATCATAATGCCATTTGCCTGAACCAGCTGGCTCTTCTATATAACCATATTCTCCTTGTTTTTCACTCCCAAAAATATTCTCTGTATCCCATGTCCAAGTAGCTATCCATGAATAATTTAAAAACCCATCATCACAATTGTCATTAGTATTTTCATAATAAAAACAACTTCCTATTGCAGGAGGGGTGTCAGGGTCAATGCAATTTTTTAGCATTAATTCATAACTAGAACCACAATCCCCTAATTCCCATTCACATTCACAAATATAATATTCATAACATCCAGATACAGGATTATATATTGCGTGTTCTTCTCCGCATGTTATCTCCGGGTTATTTGCCTGCACACTATTAATTGCTGTTTCACAATCATCATTTTCACATGTTTCCTGATTTTCATAATTCATGCAAAGAGATATGCCAGTGCAATTCAATATTGACCCTCCTGTTTTTGTTACAGTCAACTTTGGGTCACTACTTATAATATAATTTCCGTTGCTAAGTGTTGCAATAAAAAAATATTCCGGGTCGCCCTGCAAAGTTCCATCCTCAATCCATTCTGCTGTCCATTTTCCTGTGGCACTATTTCCATTAAATACAACATTTGAAGGAGGATTAAAATCCATGAGAGTATCTGGAAGTGACCAATCATCTTCCCAAACTTCAAATGAAAGAGTTTGACCATTGCAATTTGTTCCCTGAACATTTAAGGATACTGTAGTGTCTTCAACAACTTCTGCATGGCTCCATGAAGCTGAAGTAAACGCACATCCAGATTCTTCTGTACAAGCCCCTTGACAACAATAACCACTTACACAAGTTCCTGCAAGAGAACTGCAATCTTCATAATTATTACAACTACCTGCCTTGCATGTTCCTCCCATATCTTCACATGCCTGACCAGGCCATGCACACTCTCCGTGAATACAACAACGATTACCACAATCTGAACTGAAAATAAATTCAGGAGAACATATATAAACATTATCACATATCTGACCACTTTCACAACATGTTCCGCCTAATTCTGCACATTTTTTAGTTTCACTAGTCGCACAGGTTACATCAAATGACAAGACATTGGACTTTGAACCAGTAGGTGAACCAACCCGAACATATTCATTTGTATAAATCCCCGTGAGAATCTCTCCTGAACCTGATTTATTAATAGTTGTATCTCCCACAATTACACGACGATTAGATATTATCGGCGGGCAAGTTTCAGGATTTTCTGCAAACCAAGCTGTATGAACTATTTTTCCATTAGAACCTGTTTTTACAGGATACTTATTTCCATTAATTTCTTTAACTCCATCTTTTGTACGCCAAGTATAAACACTTATTCCTTTATCAGGAGGATTTATTTGAATTACAAACTGTGCATAAGCACACTCTTCTGTGTAATCAGGATAACAATTATCTGGTCTTGAAATTGTTACTGTATATTTAGTTTCACATGTATTATTGTTACTGCATATTTGATTAGCCCCACAATCTGCATCAACACAACACTCCACTAAAGTTTGATAATTATAAGCTGTATTAA
>CBDVES010000115.1:0-2324 GCA_965373065.1 uncultured archaeon
ATTATTTCTACTGACACAGAAGAAGGCGAACAGTTTTTTAATTTATCAGGGATTGGGGCAGTGTTGAGATTTATGGTTTAGTATATAAATTTATTTAAATAACCCTCTACCCCGTTTTTAATGATTGAATATGATAAAGCATTGGGAGATCTTTCAAGATATAGGGTTTTTGAAGAAAGGACAAGATTTTTTCTTCCTGAGGAATTTTATGAAGCAGGTTCTTTAAGGAACTTAAAAGGATTTGTTGGTGCTAAGACAATTATTAATTTCACTCAAGAAGTTTTAAGCAAAGATGGCACAGAATATGATTCTTTTTCTTTAGTTACTCTTCCAGTTTCTCCTGATTTAAATTGGGGTTGGTGGATTAGATTTGAGGATAAAAACTTTCCGTCTAAAACAATTAAGTTGGGGAGACCCTTAGATACTCTTTCTGAACTTGAAGTTCTTAGGTGGCAAGGCGAAGGCACAAAATTACATTTTGGTTCTTTACTAAGATTAAATCTTGCTTATGGGCTTAGTTCAAAAATTGATTTTGAAACTTTTTTTGATTTTAAAAAAAACTGATAAGGGATTTCATGTAAGTAACTATCCAGTAGCTTTCTGTTAATTCAAAAGATTTAAAATCTTCTTGTGTTTTTTTTAATTCATGGAAGTCACCAGCAAAATTGCCGACGAGATTAAAAAAAGAATGCAAAAAGCAAGGCAGTTAAAAAAAGAAACAAAAGAAGAATTAGAAAAAGCAAAGTTAGAAGTAGAGAGGATTATTTTAGGATGAATACATCAAATTCCCTTTCTCAAAACAAAAACATTTATATATAACCCCATATAAGATATTATATGGAAACATATAATAATATAGTCCATTACCCAAATTTGAAAACAATGTTAATGATAGAAAAAACTTTGAAAAATGCAGAGGTAATGATTAATCGAGAAGAATTAAAGAGGAGATTGCCGATGCAAATTATGCATCAAACACTGAATTTAATTTTGAAATATTTAGAAGACAGGGGGATGATTATTGATACTCGGAAAGGTATTTTATGGATTTATAATCCAAGCCCTAAATTAAAAACTGCAATTGAAAAAGGAAGGGAAATCTAGATGTTTGAAGATAAAGAAATAAAAGTTATTTTGTCTAATGAAGCAAATGAGGAGTATGAAGAATTAAATAAAATTGTAGGGGAAGAAAAACTAAAAGGTATTGAATCTTCTTTTCATCAAACTTTGTTGAGGTCAATAAATCGAGTAAAAGATTTATTAAAGAAAAATCCGTTTGCGGGAGACCAAATTCCGAAAAGACAAATTCCAAAAAAATATATAGATAAATATGATGCAGATAATGTTTGGAGAATTGAACTTGCAAATCGTTGGAGATTAATTTATACAATAACTGGAAACCAAGTTGAGATAATTAATTTTGTTATGGATATTTTTGACCATAGAAAATACGACAAAGTTTTTGGGTATCAGCATTAAGATTCAGAACTTTTATTAACAACAACTTCCTTAATTAAACATGGTTAAAATCAAAAATAAAAATACTTTCTTAAACATAATCGGAATCTTACTTATTATCTTTTTTATTATTAGAGTAATTTTTTAGTAAGGGATGGAAGTTTAGAAAATATATTCTGGTTATGCAATCATGCTCCTTTGATTTTAGGGATAGCAATACTTTTTAGAAGTTCTTTTTGGATAACTGCTGAAATCTCTTTTGTTTTTGCAGGTGTTTTTGTTTGGGTTGCAGATTATCTGTCAAAAATTATTTTTGATTTTCATATTTTTGGTTCTACAGCTTATTTATTTCCAATTATAGACCAATGGTTTTTTTATATTTCCAGCCTGATTCATTTGTTCTCATTACCCCTCGCTGTTTGGGCATTATTTTTAATCAAAAAGAAACAGCCTTTTGCATGGAAAGGAGCTCTTATTCACGCAGTTGTTTTAATCCCTTTTGTAATATATTTTAAAGAAGAATATAATCTTAATTGTTTTTTAGAACCATGCATCTCATGGATACCTTGTTTTTATCTTTATCCACTTGCAGCATTTATTGGATATTTCATCTTATTTGTGATTCCTGTTAATAAGATTCTTGTGAAGCTTTTAGATAAAGCAATAAAATCTAAAACAAATCAATAACCCAATTCTTAAATCTTCCATCATCATTACAATGATAAACCTTATGTGTTAATTGATTCAATTTTGATTTTAGTTTCATATTATTTTCTTTTATTAATTTCTTACTCTCCTCGCTAATTTTTAACTGAGGTGGCTTGAAGATTTCTGGTTTAAAACCAAAACACTGTTCAAAAATATTT
>CBDVES010000116.1:0-2275 GCA_965373065.1 uncultured archaeon
AAAGCAGTTAGTTTTTTATATTAGAATTTACTTTTATTAAAATGATGATGGAAATAATTCTTTTTGTGGTAATCGTGTTCTTGGTTATTTTAATTTGGGTTATGTATAAGATGGGTCTTGAGCGAGGGCGTTCTGAAAAAGAAATTGAGTGGCAGGAAAATCTTGTGCGGATAAGACGGGATGTTGCGAACAGGCAGAGGGTTGGAATTAAGGGAAAAGTCACAGAGGCGTTTGCTCCGTTTCTCAAGGGGTTTGAGTTTAAGGCGTCAGAGTGCAAGTTCATCGGCGACCCAATAGATTATCTTGTGTTTGAAGGGCTGGATGAAAGAGATGTTAAAAAAATTCATTTTGTTGAGGTCAAGGCAGACAAGAGCAAGTTGAGCAAGCATCAAAAACAAATTAAAAATATAATTGATAATTTGAAATCAAGGGATGTAAGTTTTAGGGAGTTTAATTGGAAGATGGATGAAGAAAGGTAGGAAGTTGTGTTTAGGTTGTTGGTAAGGGGGTGTTGGGAGTAGGAAGGGAAATTATTTATATGGGGATTTCTGGAATAAGATATGACCGCATATTCACATTCACGAATAAGTACTTTTGAAAATTGCCCTTATGCTTACAAGTTGAAATATATTGACAAGAAAAAACCAGAAGTTCCAACGACTATTGAGGCATTTATGGGGGACGTGGTTCATCAAGCTTTGGAGTATTTGTATAAACTAAAAAAGTTCAAGAAAAGGGTTGCTAAAGCAAGTGTAATAAAAAAATACAGGGATTTATGGGCGAAGAATTATTCTGGAGATATTTTAATTGTTAAAGCAGATAGCGAAGGATTGAAAGCAGACAACTATAGAAAGATGGGAGAGAAGTTTATTTCTGATTATTTTGACAGGATGAAACCTTTTGAAGAAATGACTATTTTGGGATTGGAAACACAGGACAGAATGACTTTGCCTGACGGGAACCAGTGGCATGTTAGAATTGATAAGTTGGGTTGTGATAATAAAGGAAATTATTTTGTGTGTGATTATAAAACAAATTCAAGAATGAAAGATCAGGAGGAAGCAGACGCAGACAGGCAACTTGCTCTTTATTCTATTTGGGTCAAGGATAAATTCAAGGATTGTAAAAGTGTAAAATTAATCTGGCATATGTTGGCTTTTAACAAGGATGCGATTTCAGAAAGAACAGACGAGCAGTTAAAGAAATTACAGCAAGATGTTGTTGACAGGATAAAAGAAATTGAATCTGCGACAGAGTTTCCTAGAAAGCAGACTGCTCTTTGTAATTATTGCGGGTTTAAATCAGAGTGTCCTTCGTTTAAGCATGAGGCAGAACTTGAGAAGATTGAAGATGTAAAGAAGTTCAAGGAAGATGAAGGTGTAAAGTTGGTTGATGAGTTTGGGGAGATTAAAAAATTATTATATGATTTGAAAAAAAGGGAAGACAGATTAAAAGGGAGTTTGGTAGAATTTGCAAAACAAAAAAATGTTGACACTATTTACGGAAGTAATATGAAAGCATCAGTTAAAGAATTTGACAAGATTGTCATGCCTGAAGATAGGGAAGAGTTGATTAAGTTAATGAAAAAGAAAGGTATCTGGGATGATTTTGCTTCAATTAATTTTATGAAGTTTCAGTCAGGGGTTGTAAAAGGAAATGTTGATGATGATATTAAGAAATTAGTGGATGTAGTGAAAGCATGGCGTGTTAGTGTGAGTAAGAAGAAAGGTGGAGAGAATGAGATATAAATTTTTGAGGGAGGTTTTTGGAAAATGGCAATACTACAAGAAATAAATGAACTAATGTGGAAAGTTTTGAAAAAAAATTATTTGAAGATTATAAGAAATGCCTTTATTTTATTTTTAGCTTTCCCTATAATTAAATGGGGCTTTTGGTCTTTAATTTATATTATTAAAAAAAGTGATTGGGTTTTGAATAAATTAGTCGAAACTACTTTTTTAGAGAATGTAATTCCTTGGTACTTGAACATTTTTATTGATTTTAAAGGAAGTTTAAGATTAATTCTTCTCTTATTTTTACTTATTTGGCTTATTTATAGCCTTAAGGAGAGTGTTGAAGATGGGAAAAAAATATAGGAAATATAACAAACAACTTTTTGAGAAACTTTGGAATAGATTAGAAAATAAAGAAAAGATTAAATCTAAATTATTTTATCTTTCTCTTTTTGATTATATGGGATTTGAAGAACCTGGCACGCTTAGAAATACGCAAATAACCCAAAAAATTTATCAAGAAATGTTAAAAGAAATAAAAA
>CBDVES010000117.1:0-2238 GCA_965373065.1 uncultured archaeon
GTTTAGCAATGTAAAAAAGTTTGCCGACGCTGAAAAAGTTAAATTAATTGCTACTGGGGAAGTTGAGGGGCAGAGACCAATGTCTCAGACAAAAAATTCACGGGATTTGATTGAAAAAAAATCTGGATTAAAAAACAGAATTTTAAGACCCTTGTCTGATGAGAATTTTCCTTACAAAATTAAAGGCAGAAGAAGAGACAGGCAAATTGCTCTGGCTAAAAAATTTAAGATTAAATACCCAGACCCTGCCGGGGGGTGTTTGCTTTGCGAAAAAGAATTGAAAAAGAGATTTGAATTTTTGTTTGAAAGAGGATTGAATGAAGATGAAATAAAATTTGTTAATATTGGAAGGCATTTTGTTATTGATGGTTGTTGGGTTGTTTTAGGGAAAGATGAGAAAGAAAATAAAATTATTGAGAGTTTTGGGAAGAATTTAATTATCCCTGATTTTATTGGACCAAGTGCAATTATTTTAGATAAGAGCAATAAAAATGTTTTAGCACCCAAGGGCGTACCCCCTGTAAAAGGGGATTTAAATACAGTGGGCAAAAAAGTTAATAGGTTAATTAAATCTTATTCAAAAAAAGGAAGTTTAAAAGAAAGGAAGAAGTTTGAGAGGTGGAAGTTGTAATTTAGAATACAAATTTTTAAAAAAGGGTTTTTGTAATTATTTTTATGTTGTCAAAAAGGAAGGAAAAATTTTTGGATTTTTCTTATGAACTAGCAAATTATATGAAAAAGGACCATACTCAAATGTGTTTTTATGGATATGGTTCTTGTTTTAATGACCTTCGAGAAGACTCTTCGGATTTAGATGGAGGCATAATTTTTCCTCGTACAGTTACGGACAAAAAAGCGGTTTTAGATATATCTCAAAAAATGAATTCTTTAGCAAAAAAATTTGGAATAGATGAGAAGAATATTCAATTTAATTTTCTTGATAGGGAAACTTGTAAAGATGGTCGTTTTTTGTCTTATGATACAAGTTATAATATTTTTCTTCAAAAATATGGTGTAATTTTATCCGGACCCA
This sequence comes from uncultured archaeon, assembly GCA_965373065.1. Classification (GTDB taxonomy): domain Archaea; phylum Nanobdellota; class Nanobdellia; order Pacearchaeales; family GW2011-AR1; genus JAUWPB01. Next base: position 1,034 of record CBDVES010000117.1, read on the forward strand.
ATTTTTTGGAAGAGATTATAGAGATAAATAATAAGTTTGGGGAAGGAAATAGTGCTAGTTTTAATTTTAGGGAAGTTAGGAATTCTTTTTTGATAAGTTATCTTTTTAGAGAAGAGAAAAAAATGAAAAAATTCCTTAAGTCTGTAGATTTATTGAAAATTAAACCAAAGAAGATAAAACTTTTAAGAATTTTAGCTGAAGGAAGAGAAGATAAATATGGCGTTATGGCAGATGAATTATATAAAAAATCAAAGAAGGATTTTGTTGATGATGTAAGAATTCTTTTACCGAAAGTTGATTTATCTATATTTGGCGAATTAGATTTTTTAAAGAATCAAAACGAATTAGAGAAATTATCTAAAAATCCAGATGAATTGGTAAATGTTTGGGGAAGAGTTCTTGGAACTTATGAAAATATTATTAAGGAATATATTGAAACCTTCCCTCCAAAAGAAATTAGTGTAAAAACTTTAATATAGTCTTTTTATCTAATTCTAATTATGTGCCAACTCTGCAAAACAAAACCAGTGTATGAATTTACTAATCAGAGAAAACTTTGCAAAACTTGTTTTGTTCAATGGTTTCAGAAAAAAGTCTTGTATACTATTCGGAGATTTAAGATGATTTCTAAAAATGATGTTGTGGGATTTGAAAATTCTGGCATCCACCAAGTAGGTCCAGAGGAAGGGTGTATCCCAAGGAGGGACGAGAACTTCTTTGAAGCCCCGAAAAATATTCAAAAAAATATTTTTACTAAGGACAACTTTCGAGAAGTTGTTTTGGAAGATGTTTTGAAAATGTTTGCAGAAAGGGCAATTATTGAATTAGCACCTTCCCATAGGGATGACCTCCAAGGACAGAGGCCTCAGGCGTACCCCGAAGAATCTTCTGCGAAGATTCTTACTAAGGGCATAAAATTGCCGACGAACACACTAAGGGTGTACACCAAGGAGGTGCGAGAACCTTTTCAAGGCCCCGAAAAATCTTTTTCAACACAAAAAGTGTACCCCGAGAGAAAGAATTTCTCTACAAGGGGCAAGATTCTTACTAAGGGCAAGAAGTTGGACAAAATTGCAATTGCTTCAAATACTGATTTAGAGGCAGATAAAATAATTCATTTTTTAATTAAAGGCAATGTAAAAGATTTGAAGAATGTTGCTCCTGTTAATAATAAAATAATCAAACCTCTTTATTTATTTTTGGAT
>CBDVES010000118.1:0-2183 GCA_965373065.1 uncultured archaeon
ATCGGAAAATGGGTAGTAGCACAAGATAAGAAAGTTACAAAATTTTTGAAATTAAAACCTAATTCTATTCACACAGCAAAAGAGGTTTTTAATTTGGCGATGGATAAAATCAATGGTGAAACGATAAAATCTGTTTGTAAAGATTGTATTTTCCTAGACAACTGCATTAAAGTTGGAATAAATAACTCATTTAGAAAAGATTTGAATAAAAATTGAGCGCTCTTCTTAACTTAAGTAGGTGAGAAAATTGATTTTTATTTCTATTAACATATATTACGCCTACTTTTAATCTACCTTCCTCAAAACTCGCTTCTTTCTTTTTCCAGATAATTATTTTTTCTTAACCAGGCGATTTGATTTAATCTATATTTAAAAATTATGTCGCCTCTTTTGTCATCCAGTTCCCATGGTTCTATAATTACAACATCGTCTGGACGAAGCCACAATCTTCTTCTTAATCTTCCAGGAACCCGGCAGTTTCGCGATTTTCCATCCAGACAATTTATCATCATTTTATTTCCTCCAAGTCGTTGTTCAACAATCCCAATAACTTCCCTGTCTCTTGGAAGCCGTGCTCTTGCGATTTTTGGTTCATCCTGAGTAGCTGATTTATTTTTTCTAAAATTTCCCATGTTTATTTTAAAAGAAATGGTTTTATAAAGTTGTCTTATTCTGCCTGGATTGTTTTGTTTGTAAATTCGCAGGATTGATGAAGTAGTTCCTAGAGAAATCTCACATCAAAACCATTGCAAAAGCCACACCCTGAATTTTTTTAATTCCGTCTTTAGAAATAATTCCTGTTTCTAAGGCACAACTTATTGATTTTTCTCCGACAATATTAAATATCGCGTCTTCTTTTGAAAAATTCCTCATAATCTCAATGGCTTTGTCTTCTGAGATTTCTTCGCCCTTGTAAAAATTTTCTTTAATATCCAGCTGGAAATTATCTTCTTGGAATTTTTTTCCAATTAATTTAGAATCACAAACAGCAACAACATCTCTGTATGTTTTGTGGATTTTTATTGAAATCATAAAAATAAAAAAAAGAATTAGTTAATAAACTTAATTATTTTGTTATTCCACCCATTCTGCAAACAGTTGTTCCGCAGTTAGGGCATTTTCCTTTGGCGATTTTTGTGCCTCTTTTTGTCTTGCTTTCTACAGGGTCTTTCATCTTGACTTTCTTTTTGCACTTAACACAATATCCTTCTGTCATGTTTTTTTACCTCCATTTAATTATAGATTCAGTGAATCTCTTAAAACCCTAAAGAAATTTTGTTTTATAAAGTTTGGGATTTTAAATTTTACTTCTGACTGAGTGCTTTGCCCCGCAAGCCAGACATCTTACAAAAGATAATCTGTCTTCTTTAATTAATTATGTGTCTGGTTTTCTGCATTCTTTGCACAACACAAATTCTTTAACATATTGTTCTATTTTCTGGTTTATTTTTGCACTCGGCACTTTCATATTTAAAACAAGTCTGTCTTGGTCTTTATGCCCTGAAACAGCAAGTTCTTTTAAAATAAATTTCTGAAAATGTTCTGGGTTTCTTCTTATGTGCAATGCAATCTGAAAAAAATTCGTCAAGAGGGTTTTTCTCCCTTCAAAATGTCCTTGTACTTTTGGAATTTCAAATCTGGCACCAGACCTGTCAATTTGCTTTACTTTTTCATATGCCTGTTCAAGCATTTTTTCATAATTTTTCATAATTTATTTTTGAAAGAATAGTTTATAAATGTTTTAGGTTTTGTTGGAGCATGGATTTGAAAACATTGTTATTTGTATTGCAATAATAATAATTTTAACTATTTTTGCAACTTTTTATAGGATTAATACTTTTTATCCTAAATCAGATTATGATGATTTTTGTGAGGAGATGAAAATCCAAGAAGTTATAGATAGTTCAGAAAGGTGTGAGGAGCTTGAGGGGAAGTGGGAAATTTATAATGATGTGGGGTTTGTTGAAAAATAAAATAAGGGCAATTATCATCCCGGGAGAAATAAGAAAAGTTTATAAATTATATTTCATATCAAATAAAATGGAAAAAAGAGGGCAAAGAAAAATCATTTTTATAGTGTCAGGAATTTTAATTTTTATCATTGTTGTTTTAGCTTTATGTTTGGTTATTAAAAATAGAGAAACAAAAATGTCTGATAATGAAATAAGAGAAATAGTGAGCAA
>CBDVES010000119.1:0-2084 GCA_965373065.1 uncultured archaeon
ACTTCCTCAAAGGTTCTTTATCATTTATTAAAATTTTTCTTTTAGTTTTGGTTTCTCCCTGGGCAAGTTTCTCCAGGTCATACAGCAATTGACTTTTACCAGAACCTGTCGGACCAACAACCCCAACTTTTTGACCAGCACAAATATCTATTTTTTTAAATAACTCTTTGTCCCTCTTTTTATCATAACCTGCAAAAATTGTAATTTTTTTTATTTTCATTTTTTAATTATTTAAATTTACTCTCTGTCATTTAAGACATTTTATACATCCCGCCCTTTATTTTTATAGCTTTCCATTCCGCTGGTTTTGTTGAATAATTCATTTTAAAAATTCTCTTTAATTTCATTAATTATCCCCTCAAACACTTTTCTATAATCAGGATTTATCTCAACAACAGGTTTCATTTTTATTGTTGAATCAACAAAATCTTTTCTATAAGGTATTTTTCCAATAATAGGTATTTTGTTTTCTTTTGCAAATTTTTCTATTTTCTTGCAAAATTTTTTTTCTAAATCAAATTTATTTATTACAATTCCGTGTTTAATCTTAAAATGATTTGCCAAATACAAAACTCGTTTTAAATCATGCAATGCCGACGGTGTTGGCTCTGTCACACCGACAATGTAATCAGTCCCGACTAAGGAAGCAATAACAGGACAACCAATACCTGCTGCAGAATCTATTATCACTATTTCTTGTTTTAATTTTTTATTAATCTCGTCGGCATGTTTCCTAAGTTCTGCTACAATTTCTCCAGAAGCTAATTCGCCTAATTTAAGCTCACCTATGAGAAGGTTTATATTATAATTTTTTCCAGTATAAATTGTTCCAATCTGTTTTTTTGACATAGAAATCGCCCCAGTCGGACAAGCAACCATACAAGCTTTACAGCCAATACATACCTCCTTTACAAAAGCAGGAAATTTATCTTTAACAAAAACTATTGCATTTGGCTTGCAGACTTTTGCGCATCTGCCGCATTTTATGCATTTATTAAAATCCCATTTAGGAATTGGCAGGTAAACATTTGCATATTTTTTTCTTTTTATATTCAATAATAAATGGTCGTTAGGACATTCAACATCAGCATCTACTAACATTGTTTTTTTATTTCTGGCAAACTCTATAGCAAGAGAACTAGCTACTGTAGATTTTCCTGTTCCTCCCTTGCCGCCTGTAACTGCTATTTTCATTTCAAACCTCTATCACACTTCCTGCTTTTACCTCCTTATAACTTGCAGGATATTTTTGTTTTATTTCTTGTTTAAATTGAGTGCAATGGCAGGGAGCAATTAATTCAATACCTTTAAGTTTTTCTAATTTTGAAAATCCATGAAAACCTCCAATTATACTATAAACTTTTCCAAATTGTTTTGCTTTATCAATAATATTTTCTAAACCAGGATGAGAGCATCCCACAAGAACTATAACTCCTTTATTTGTTTTTATTATTAAAGATTGTTCTTTTATAAATGTTCCAAGTTTTCCAGTAGAATAAATCCCTTCACAAATTTGCGTGGGTTTTGAAAAAGAATCTGATTCAATTACTTTTGCTTTATTTCCATTTGATTTTAAAAATCCCTTTAACCCCCCAATATGATCTCCATGATTATGAGACAAAACAACAACACCAATAATTTCTGGATTTATGTTAAGCTGTTTCATATTATAAAGCAAAGTTTCAGAATCAGCTCCAGTATCAAATAAAACTTTCTCTTTATTTTCAATTAAACAAGAAAAACCCCACCCAGATTTAAAACCTTTTTCTGCATTATTATCATATACAATTTTTATTTTCATTTTATTGTTTTAATCCCCTCTCTTTTTTATTTTTTTAATCATATTGCCAAACTTCTTTTTTTCTTTTTGATTCATTTCTTTTATTTTTATAACTGGAATAACCCCAAGATTCTCCTTTATGGTCTTTTTAATTATTTTTAGAAGTTGTTCTTTGACTGGAACATACAAGAATGGTAAAACCAAAACCACAATTATTTTATCTTTTGCCCCTAGTAAAAATCTTTTCCTAAGATTTTTCGGGGTACGCCTGTGGTGTTCTATTTTAACATTTCTTATCATACCT
>CBDVES010000120.1:0-2080 GCA_965373065.1 uncultured archaeon
ATTGTTTTGGGTCCGCACTGTCTGTAAGTACCTGCACGATATCAACTACTGAGAACCACCATGTATTACTGTGCCAGGTTCTTCTTATTTTTTTGCTGTTAAATACGACAAGAGAATGTTCTTTGGAGGTCATTTTACCTGAACCTCCCTCACAGCAACACTTTCAAAGCCAAAAACATCAACTGCTTTAACACAAACTTTTCTTTTTCCCTTTACTTTTGGAACGTCCAATCTTGTTTTTTTGATTACTCTATATGGATCGTTATTGTTTTCTGTGTTTTGCCTGTAATCCTGCCATTTGCTTCTAAAAGTTTCTCCATCATAATCCGGGTCAATACTCCAGTATTCAATTAAAGCGAGGGGGTTATCCCCCATAACTTCCTCTAATTTTTCTTTATTCTTTTGGTCTAATGGCAAGGCATCAGGGGATAAAAGCATATAATTCTCTAATTCTACTTCAATAATATCATTTTCGTCTTTATGTTCGACCTTGATTGGTTTAATGGTTAAATATTGAAGTGATGAAAACTTTATTTTTCCAGTTTTGATTAATTTTGCATAACTTGCTTTTGTTTTTAATTGGTCTAATAAATCAGGAGGAATAACCAACACCTCTAATTTATCATCTTTGATATTCCCCAAAACTTTTCCAATATCTGTAACAAAATTCCAACCCAAAACAACAACTTTATCCCAACCGCCCATAAAACCTGCTCTTAATTCCTGAGCTTTCTTTAAGGTGTTATAACCTGTCATTTTTGAAGGAGAATCAACAACAACAAGAGTTTTAGATTGTTTAATGTATCCTAAATTGTTTGGAACTCCTTCCTGAAGTGGGAAGGGCAATGCTCCGTAAAGATTAATTATTACATGAGATAAATCCCCTATTGTCCTGAAAGCAGATTTTTCAAACTGTTCTTTTTGATAATCCCCGATTGATTGATATAAGAAAGGTTTTGCATCTTGGTCAATTAATCTTTTTCTCATAATCATACAAGCAGGCTTTCCTAAATCCGACATAATCCATTTTCTATTAGCTTTTTCAGCAACATCTCCCAATGTACCTGATCCTGCAAAAAAATCTGCAACAATTGAATTTTCATTTGAACAATGTTCAATCATCAAGTCTATCAATGCTTCATTTTTTTCAGTTTGATATTTAAATTTGAAGGAATATGCAGTAATATCCTCCCAAATTGTGTCTCTAACTTCAAATTGACTTTCTGCAATTTTATATTCTGGTTTTCCGGTTTTTGGATGTGGTCTTAATGTTCCATCTTCAATTGCTTTTTCAGTTCTTTCTTTTGACCACCTCCAATGATTTCCTGTTCTAGGTTTAAATCCAAATAATTCATAATCCATACCATTCCTATGTCCTGCAGCTTCAAATGAATGCCATCTTTCTGCTCTTTCATTATGCCTTAAGAATGGTTTAAATCTTGCTTCTGTACTTTTACTATAGAACAATAATGTATCATGCCCATAATTTAATTGTTTAACTGTTTCATATTCTTGAACATTTTTTTTAACTCTTCTTACAATAATTTCATTTCTAAAATTATCCTTTTCAAAAATCTCATCTAAAATAACTTTTAAATAATGACCTATATGCCAATCAATATGGATAAAAATAAATCCTTGTTTAGATAATAATTCCCTCATTAAAATCAATCTTGGAACCATCATCTCTAAATAAGAAACAGTTCCGTCTTTCCAAGTATCAGAATAAGCATGCTGTTCTATAACTGTTGGTTTTGCTTCAATATCAGTTCTTGGAAGATGAATTTTTGTCCGGTAATCAGCTTTAGAGTCAAATGGAGGATCAATATAAATCAAGTCAATTTTTCCCCTCATTGAAGGCATTCCTGTTTGAGGGTCTCCTGCCAAAAGTGCCTGCATTGCCAGAAGATTATCCCCATAAACCAAACGATTAAGCCATTCTTTTTTTACATCGTCTTTAACTGCTTGTCCTGTAAATCGATTAAGCCCTCCTTTTGCTTTTGTCGGAAGAACCAACTCATTAGTTGGTAAGGTTCATAACATCGCGTACACAAAAAAGCTCAACACATCGCGTACACTC
>CBDVES010000121.1:0-2053 GCA_965373065.1 uncultured archaeon
GGAAATTATGTTCCTAAGAGTAGGAGGTTGAAAAATATCATTAAATAGGAAGTAATTCACCATCATTAAAATCATACATAAAATTATCTAACCATTGCCGATTTAACCTTTTTTTCTTTTCGCTTAATTCTTTCTTATTAGAAATACCTTCAAATAACTTTCTTAATCCAACTCTTATTTCAAGGAGATCTCCAACACCACAATATTCATTAAATTCAGATTTACAAAAATGAGAGGCATATAGCATATTATCTCTCTGTCCATTATCAATTAATTTTTGCATTTGTCTCTCCATATCTTTATTATCTTCAAATAAAGCATTACAAAAACAATCGACAGCATATTCTTCAATTTGAAAATCAAGAAGTTTACCCCCAGCAGGTATTTCAAAAGTTTCCATAAAATACATTTAAAATAAACATTTATAACCATTTATATTATTTAAACTATACTATGGCTAAACAAAAAATTCTCCTAGCAGGAAAAATTTCTTCAGAAGTTAAAAAATACGCAAGAACATTTATAAAAAAAGACATGCCTCTCTTGGAGATAGCTGAAAAAATAGAAGATAAAATAAAAGAACTTGGGGGGGAATTTGCTTTTCCTACAAATTTAAGTATTAATGAAATTGCTGCGCATTACACTCCTTTTTACGACGACAAAACTTTTGCTCATGGTTTATTAAAAATTGATTTAGGAGTTCATGTTGATGGCTGGATTGCAGATACAGCTTTTTCTTTAGATTTAGAAAACAGCGAGGAAAATAAAAAATTAATTCAGGCAAGTGAAAAAGCTTTGGAAAACGCAATAGAAATTTTAAAACAAAATATTTCTACAAATGAGATTGGAAAAACAATTCAGGAAACAATTGAATCTTATGGGGCTTCGCCGATAGTTAATTTATCTGGGCATGAAATGAAAAAATATGAACTACATGCAGGAGTTACAATTCCAAACATTGATGATAAAAAAAATATCATTTTAAAAAAAGGACTTTATGCAATAGAACCGTTCGCGACTTTTGGAAACGGAAAAGTTCATGATGGAAAACCTTCTGGAATTTATATTTTAATAGACGAGAAAAATGTCAGAAGCCCTATTGCGCGGGAAGTTCTGAATTACATTATTGAAAAATATAAAACACTTCCATTTTGCTCAAGATGGATTGTGAAAAAATTTGGGACAAAGGCTTTGTTTGGTTTAAAACAATTAGAAGAAAATAAAAACCTGCACCACTTCCCGCAACTTGTGGAAACATCAGGAAAACCTGTGAGTCAGACAGAGCAGACTATTTTAGTTGAGGATGAAAAAATCGTTACAACAAAATAAATTTATTTAATATGTTTATCAACAGCATCAGTTAATTCTTTTAATTTGAAAGGTTTTCCTAAAACAACTTTTGCACCTAAATCAAGTGCTTTTTGTTCAACCTCTTCCTTATTAGCTGTCATCATAATGCAAGGAATTTTTGGAGCATATATCTTAAGAAAGTCTAACCCATTCATTTCAGGTATTTTATAATTATAATCTGTAATTATTAAATCCGGATTTATTTCTCCTGATTTTATTGCATTATGAGCCAGTAATCCATTTTCATAAGTCTCTACATTATTGTACCCTGATCTATTTAACATCATTTCTACTAGTGTTCTTATTGGTTCTTCATCATCTGCAATTAAAATTTTTCCATTATTTTCCATAATTTGTTTATTCATATTTAATTTAAAAACCTTTCTATTTGTTGTCACTAAAGAATTATCCTAAATAACTATTTGCTACTGGAACTGCTTTTTTTCTTGTCTTCAATTGATTTTCCTATCTGCTTTGCAACTTCTTTTAATGCTTTGTCAAAATCTGTTTTGTTGATTGTTAATTTTTCTTTTTTTGTTAACTGGCAAACTCTTTTAATAGCATTTATTCCGGCATTTCTGCAGCCAGCCTCAATATCTGCTCCTGTCCATTCATTTGTTTTTTTAACATAATCCTGGATATTCACATTTTTTTCCAGAGGCATTTTTCTTATATATAAACCATTCATCCAATCAAGCTTCTG
>CBDVES010000122.1:0-1962 GCA_965373065.1 uncultured archaeon
AAAACACAAATGGAATGGGCATAGAGAACCTGGAAGTAGTTATGAAGGAATGGATATCACAAAGATGTGCCATCCAAAAGGCAGAAATAAAAGATGCGTTTGGAGAATAAATACTAAATCATTTAAGGGAGCTCATTTTGCTGTTTATCCTGAAGAACTAATCAAAACTCCAATCAAAGCAGGATGCCCAAAAGGTGGCGTTGTATTAGATCCTTTTCTTGGCTCAGGAACAACTGGTCTAACTGCTTTAAAACAAAATAAAAATTTCTTAGGAATTGAACTTAATCCAGATTATATTAAAATCGCAAAAAGGAGGATAATAGAATTTTTAAAAAATGGATGAGAAGATAGGAGAATTTGAATTAAATAAAATTTATTGTATGGATACTTTTGAAGGTTTAAAGAAAATTCCAAAAAATTCTATTGACTTGATTGTTACAGACCCTCCTTACTTTATAGAAGGGCTGAAAAACTTAAGTGAAGAATCAAGAAAACTGAGTATTAGAAGGTCTTCAAGAAATAATGTTTTTAATGCAGAGTGGGATAATTTTGAAGATTTAGATGAGTATAAATATTTTGTTTTAAAATTCTTAAAAGAATTTAAGAGAATACTCAAGGGAAAAGGCCAGGTTTACATTTTCTTTAGTTATCATCATCTTGATTGGATTGTTGGAATGATAAAAAGACTGGGCTTTAGATATTACAAACCATTAATATGGTATAAGCCCGACACTATGGGAATTTATCCTAATCAATATGGATGCAACTATGAAGTTATTTTATGGTTTAGAAATGATGAGCGGTATGGAAAAGTTAAGTTAAATATTGGTTGCAGTCAAAGAGATGTTTTTGTAAAAACAAGCACTAATATAAAATATAGAAAAGAATGCGGGTTTCACCCAACTGCTAAACCTGTGAATATTATGAGAAATTTTGTTAAAAATGGTTCTGATGAGGGGGACATTATCCTTGATTGTTTTATGGGTTCTGGAACCACTGCAGTAGCTTGCAAACAAACTAATAGACAATTTATTGGTTTTGAAATTAGCTCTGAATATATTAAAACTATTGAGAAAAGATTAGCACAAAAACAACTGCCTAAAGAATGGTTTTCTGATAATATTAAAAAAATTCAAAAAGGAGGTGATACAAATGGGAAAGATAATTGTGAAAAATGCAGTTGAGAGAAAGCCTGGACGTCTTTATTATGTGGATGGAAAAGGAAATGTCTGCGAAGCAAAGATGGCGAGAGGAAGGAAAAAGAAAACTGCAAAGAAAAAACCTGCTAAAAAGAAAAAATAAATTCGCTAAATAAATTTTATTTTTATTTTTTTATTTAAATTAAAAACAAAACCAAAAATGGAAACACTCAAAAAACAATTGAAAGGAGGTGTATCAGAATGAAACCAGGAATAGTTTTAACTTTATTGATAGCAATAAGTTTTATTAGTCTTGTTCAGGGATCTACAACTTATTTAGATAGTGGACAGTGTTATAATTTAACTTATCAGGAAGCTTTTCACAATGAAACTTCTAATGAAACATTGTTTCTTAATCAAACAAGAGTCTTTTGCGCTAAAGATACAAATGAAACCCTTTATGATTATGAAGTTCCTATCTTTATTGAGGGAGATGGGGTTTGTCAATTATCAGAAAACTTTGATACCTGCCCTTCGGATTGTAATCTTAATAAAGTATCTTGTGAAGAGCAGGGAGGAACATTAATTGTTAAAACAACAACTCATGGAAAAGGTCCTTTAGGAATCGGTAAATTATTTGGATGGACTTATGATGAAGTTACTGAAGTCTGTAGAATTCCTCATGTGAGTGTAATAGCAATAGTCCTTATTGTTTTAGGAATAGGAATTTTGATTTTTTCTATATTTAAATCAGTGCCAATTGGAATGATGTCAGGTGTTATTCTATCCTTGCTCGGAGCCGTGTGGAGTATTTTGGCGGGGG
>CBDVES010000123.1:0-1948 GCA_965373065.1 uncultured archaeon
GAAACCAAATCCAGGAAAAACCTCATCAACATTAATTACCTGCAAAGTTGTTCTGTTAATTTGTTCTTTTACTGCATTAGCCTTAGCAATTAAAAGTCCCTTAGCATCTAAATTTTTAATATAAGGCGCCATTAAAGCAACCAACTCTTTTTGTTTATTCTGTGGCTCGCCAAATAAAACTTCAATATATTCACGCACTTCCATAAATCTGACTTTTGCTGAAACATAATCAATAACAAGAGAAATTTCATTTAAAAGTTTAAAAGAATACCCTTCCTTATTGGCAATCATTAGATAATCTTCCATAACTTCTGGATTTTTCAAATTTATTTTGTCGGCAAATCCTGCCATAGCAGCAATTTGTTTAATATTTTGAACATCATTATTAATAAATAAAGCCAGCTCCACACAAAGCATTCCTGCAGAAAATGCTGAACCATCTTCCCCTACTAAAAAAGGATTGATATGAACTTTAACCTCATTTGAAATAACATCCTTATCAAATGCATGATGGTCAATCACAATAAAATCAACTCCATGGATTTTTCCTTGCTTAATTGCCATCAAATCTTCAGGAGAAGAACCATTATCCGCAATAATAATTAAAGGCATTTGATTTGAAAATTTTGCAACATTACGCAATGAATTTGCTGTATCCCTTATAGAATCATCAATTTCATAAAATGGCGCCATGCAAGGTGCTCTGGAAAAAAACTCCCATGCAGCTTTTTCATTTCCATGCTCTTTCACAATTAGGGGTAAAATTGCCCGCTCAAGTGCAAATCCTGCTGAATAACCATCACAATCATTATGATGTCTGATAGTAATCGGTCTCCCCTGAATTATTGCAAGCCTAATTTCTTGTGCAGCTTCAATAAATTTTTGTTTTAATTTATCTAAAATCCTGCTTTTAACTAAAAAACAAGGTATGCTCCCCTTAGCACGTTCTAATTCCTTTTTCTTCAGAAAATCCAGAAATTTCTTTGTTTCATAATCATTTAATTTAAAAAAATTTAATATGTTTCCTTCAAGTTCTCCCTGAAACTCTCCTGTTTCAATTAAAGCCCTTATGCAGTCTCCTTCCTTAATTTCAGGAAATGCTCTTTCTCCAGGAGAAATAAAACCTTTCAAAGATAAACTGCCAGTTCCATCCATAGCAATAAAAATTGTTGGTCCCCCTGTCTGCACTATACGGGAAATTTGAACAGTAACATTAATTTTTTTAGAACTCAAATCAATATCTTTTATTTTCTTTTCTTCAATACTTTTTATTATTGGTCTTTGATTAAATTTATTTTTTATTTGCTTTTTTGTTTTATTTACCATTTTCTTTTACCATGATTTTTTCTCCGCAATAATAAAATCTTTATTTTTATTTGGTGCATTCTCAAACATAATTTTCCTAAATTCCTCGTCGCATTTTTTGCCCCCACTTTCTTCTCTTTCTCCCTCATCTCTCTTAATCAACATCTCAGGCATTTTTTTATCAATCTTAGAAAGCTTTTTAGAAAAACCATCCATTATTGCCTTTGCCTGTTTTTTAATTTCCTTTTTCTCCTTCTCAGAAACCTTGTGCCATAAAAAATCTGCCATAAAAAACTAAAGAGAAGAGAGTTTTTAAGATTATTTAATGAAATTTATTTTGACATTTCCTTTTTCTGACACATCAATTATCGCGGCTTTGCCTTCATAAGCAGGACCAGGGTTAACAATAATTGTCTTCCCAAGTTTTTTAATCCCCTGATACTCGTGCATATGTCCGCATAAAAATAATTTTGGTTGATATTTTTTAAGATATTTTGTAAAATATTTATCCCCAATATGTTTTCCATTTAAAGGACTTTGTTTATTATTAATTTTATCAAAATAACCAAAAGGAACATCATGAGCAATAAAAATAACATCATTATAATTTTTTAATCTGAAAAAGATTTTTTTCAATCTATTT
>CBDVES010000124.1:0-1874 GCA_965373065.1 uncultured archaeon
TCACTATGCAGCACACTTGAAAGCATTGCAACACCTAGTTCAGTAAATCCATAAACATTTGGGGCATATTTGATTTTAGAACTTATCACAAATTGTGATAAGTTTCGTATTTCATCTCTTGTTAATGAAAAAATAAAATCAGATGGAAATCGTTTGATATTTCTTTTTACTGCTTGATTTAACACTCTTGTTTCAACACCATATAATTCAGCTAAATCTCTATCAAGCATTACTTTTTTATTCCGTATAAAATAAATTTTTTGTTTAATATAATCCACTGATATTATATTTTTGGGCATAACTGTTCCTCCTTTATTCTTATATACAAAGAAAAGAAGTACTTTTTTGAAAAATATTAATAATTTATTAAGATTTATTATTTGTATTGGATCTACAACCAATTATAGACAATTCAAGTTTATTTCCTAACAATCCACTTAGAAGTGTGAGAAGTTAATGAAGTTTAAAAGCTCTATTCTTATTAGTTTTTATTTAGATTTATATATTTCTAATTTATATCCAATAAATGACACCCATAAAGCAATTATACTATACATTATTGCTAAACGATATATTATTATATTTTTTAATTTTATGGGAGCTTCAGGCATTCCTTTTTTTAAAGTAAATAATACAACAATTATATAAACAATAAAGCAAGATATAATACTTCTAATTAAACTAAACATATAAGATGGTCTGTTCTTTTTAAAAGATAAATTTTTAAACATTTTTTTTAGAAGATAAAATATTTCGGCAATTATTATAAATGAAAAAGAAAACATTATACTAAACCCAATTGTTTGTAATAAAAGGGTGCGAGGAGAAAAATTAAAATTTAAGAGATAAAAAGAAATAACTGAAAGACTAATCCCTAATAAAAAATTAAAAAATATTCTTTTTAATATTCTCATTTCATTTGCCACCTTTTTTTTGTTTTTATAATTTTCATAATATTTATCTATGTAATATTTTCCATTCTTAAAAGAGACTGGGTTGCTTCCTCTATCCATTGCATCTTTTATTGATTCAAAAAAATCCATTATATCATTTGAAGAATCTTTTGCAGAATATCCATTATAATTTAGTGTTTCCATTGTAGGATAATTGTTCGCAAAAACTCCTGTTTGTATATATTTTACTGGCAGGTTGATTCTATCATTAGAAAATGCTTCTCCTTTTACATAAATCCATTGCCATTCAAAATGATCTCCCTGCCAAGGTTTATTTTTTAATGCTTCATTATAATCTAATTCATTTTTATTCCATACAGCAGTATTAGTTTTCAATTCAGATTTTGGCTTAAATATAGACCTAAATATATCTTTTATCAAAGATGAAGATTTTTCATAATATACAGTTTTAATCTCCCAACGATCAAATTGATAAGGGTTCGGTTATTCTAAATTTATTTTTTGTCCTGTTTCTATATGGTCAGGATTTTCTTTCAATTCTGGATTGTATTTGATTAATTTATCTATAGATGTATTAAATTTTTTTGCTATTTCTGATAATATATCTCCGCTTTTTACTTTATACTTTCCATCTTTTGTTTTATCCTGTGCTCCTTCTACATCTTTGACTCCTGTTACATAATCCATTATCTTTGTCATGGTCTGGATGAATTTTCCATAATCCTGCTTATGTTCTGCATTCTCTAAGTCTGACATCATTTTTTCTGCTGTTTGCTCATCTACATTTTTATCCTTTAATAACTTGCTTAATTTTTGTTTTGCTTCCCTGCTTTGTTTTCTGTTCTTTTTACTTTGTCTTTCTTTTTCTGTTATTCCTGGTGTCTTTTCTTCTGGTGTGGGTTCTGATTGTTTATACTAATCCCAAATCCTGTGTTTCTGAATCCTGATATGTCTGCGTCT
>CBDVES010000125.1:0-1869 GCA_965373065.1 uncultured archaeon
TTAACAATAGGATTAATTGTAATTGGATTTATTTGCCCTATAGCTTGGGCAGGGGCTTTCATTTCAGGCATACTTGCAATGGCAAGTTCTCCTCCTGGCAAACGACCTGATGGCAAAAAGAAAACAGGAGGGCTTTTTGGGGGAATGATAGATAATTATCAAATCAAAAATACCATGAAAGATTGCCCTTTTTGTAAATCAAAAATTATGAAAGACGCAACTAAATGCCCTAACTGCAGGTCAACAATCAAAGTGAAACCAAATTATATCTTTTATAATTAATAATTAAAATAAAAAAATTGATATTTTAAAAGATTTACTTTATAGTATTTTTTAAAGATGGTTTAACTCCGTTTTTAGTAGTTAGATTGAAGTCCCCCAAAACTTCAATCACAAGTTTTAAAGTCAGTGGGGCCCAGGGCAGGTGCTCTTATCACTTGCCCCCCACTGATAATTTTTAACCTTATAAGAGAAGGAATTTAACATGAGACATAGACCAGTTAATGTAAACCCCCAAGTTGAAAAAGAACCCCAAGTTGAAAAAGAATCCTATGATAAAAATCAAGAGCCAATTATCATCAGTAAAGTTACCTCTGATATAATTCTCAATCAAGACCCTGAAAAAGGGATTGTTCAAAAACATCCTGCTGATCTTATGTCATTATACTGGTTTTATTATTATATTGCAAAATGGCAAGGAACAAACAAACCTAAATCAACCACATCTTATGCCGCCAAAGGATTAAAATGGAGTGAAGATCGAGTTAGAAAAACAAAAAAACAATTAATTGAACTCAGATTAATTGAGAATATTATAAGCAGAGATAAAAATACAAATAAAATTACAGGACATTATGTTTATGTTAAATTCATTTGGTGGAATAAAAACAAAATAGAAAGCCATACTCAGGGAAAACCTGAGTATGGGAAAGCCCTGACTGTGGGAAACCCTGAGGGAAATGCTTTAACTACTAATAGTTTAAATGCTTTAAGTACTAATAATTTAAATTCTTTAAACATATATACTCGTTTTTTGAATGAATGGAATAAAAATAAAATTATCATTCATAAAAAAATAACCTCTCAAAGAAAAAAATTTATAGATAAAGTTTTAAAACTAAAAGATTACCCTCAAGAAGAAATCTTCAAAGCCTTTCAAAATTATGCAACTGTTTTACATTCTCCAGATTACTTTTGGGATTATACTTGGTCAATGGAAGAGTTCCTTCAAAGAGGCCTGCATAAATTTGTTGACGAAGTTGAGCCGTTAAAAACTTATAAAGGCAGCGGCCCATTCCAAAATAATAACTCCTCCAAATCAAAGCCTGCTCACCAACCTAAACAACCCCCATCTAACCCAACGCATGAATCCCTCAATCTATTCCCAAAAGAGCAAGTTGATTTCTGGACAAGGGAATATCAGTCTTTAACAGACCTATGGGCAGACACAGATATATGGCCACCGAACCATAGACCTAATAAAGACAAAATATATTCAGCAATGTTGGAATTGAAAATCTGGCATAATAACATGATTGTAGATAGAGACCCTTATGATATTAGAAGAGTAGCCGGTTCATTGCGTATTGTCTGCAAAGAATATATTGAATGGATAGAGGAGCAAGGATGGCTTGAAGAAGGCATTAAGGAAGGAGCTCTATTTCCAAGTGGTAGTATGTTTACAGAATATTTTATCCCTGCCTTAGAAGACAAAATAATGGATATCCCAATCAGGAGCAGGGGATGGGGCAAGGATGATAATTTAAATATAGAAAGTGTGGATGAAATAATGGAGAGGGAAAAGCAAGAAAGTGAGGCAGAAGAGGGAAGGATTCGGCAAAACAAAATCTATGCTGAAAACAAAAAAGC
>CBDVES010000126.1:0-1799 GCA_965373065.1 uncultured archaeon
CTTTTAATTTCATCTCTTTTTAATATGTCTAAAACATTTTTTGAATGTTTACTCATACAAACATTTATACTAAATATTTTAATAGGTTAGATACAAAGGTTTGTAACAAAAGATTTATAAGAATAATTTGATTAAATTTGTTATGACGAAGGAAATAAAAAAGAAAAATTGGTTTACAAGACATCCAACATTGAAATGGATAGTAATAATTCTTTTGATTTTATATTTATTATCTCTTTATGATAATAAAAAAGATGAGGATTGCGAATTAACTTTTAGCACATATACATACAACGATGGTTGTGCTTCTGCTTGTTCTTCAAAGTGTTTTAATGAAGGTTTTCCATACACTGATGCAGGTTTTTTTGAACCTTATTTAAGTTATGAAGAAATGGTTGATACGAATTTATATAAGAGATGTGAGTGTAATTGTGGGGGTTGCAGGGAATGAAATTTAAAAAGTGGGTTAAAATTTTAAAGATAAAACACCAGTAGAAAAGTGTGGAATACCTTGCTATCAAATAGTTTAGAAAAGGGGATATAAATGTTTTATTTGGGATTATTTAATTAAACACCTAAAAATATTAAAAGACATATTCAATGATTAATCTATGGCAGACGAATTTTTAAATATTGGTAGTCCTGTTCAAGATTTTGTGAGTTCTTTTTTAGAACAAGTTGATAAGGGGGCAGAGGAAAAAGGGTTTATTTTTTGTAAAAAAGAGGAAGCCCATACAGAAATGGAATTAAATGCTGTGGAAACTAAAGAAGCTGGTGGAGGGATAAAAATACACATATTTAGTGCTGGAGGGAAAGTTGAAGATGTAAATTCTCAAAAGATGAAAGTCTATCTTAAAAAACCCACAAAAGTAGATAAAGAGGAAGAAAAAACAAGATTAGAAATAGCTAAACATCAGCAAAAATATATTCACCCTCTTGCATTAAAAGATTTAAAATGAGAATTTTTAAGGAATAATCTTAGAATTCCTGACATTTGACAGCGAAGATAATTTAATCAAAACTCAAAAACCTCCAACATAAAACCAACAAGTTTATAAAATATATATTTATTGTTATAGTATGGGTGAAAGAACAGAGGCGTTGATGAGGATTGTTGTCGGGGTTGTTTCTGGAATTGTTCTCGGACTTTGGAAAGCATTAATACAAATTTTAGGAGTGGTGCATTGGATTATTGTAATATTTTCTGGAAAAAGAAACAAGGGCATTGCAGAGTTCAGCGAGATTTGGAACACACAGATTTATATTTTCCTGAAATATATGACTTTTGTAACAAACCAAAGACCTTTTCCATTTACAAGTTTGAATAAGAATCTTAGCAAGTTTAAGAAGTGAGTAAGTTTTAAATAGTTCTTTGATTGGTTTTATTTATGGAATTAAGTGTTGATGGAAAGATTGAGTTGATAAAAAGTTTTGCTGAAGAAATTATTAATGAAGATGAACTTAGAGAATTGTTCAAAACAAAAAAAGATATTGTTGCATATGATGGTTTTGAACCTTCTGGTGTTGCCCCGATTCATTTTGGGATTCTTAGAGCGACTAATCTTAAGAAAATGTTAAAGACAGGAATTAAATTTAAATTATATCTTGCAGATTATTTTGGTTTGATTAATGATAAATTAGGAGGGGATTTAAAAAACATACAACTTGCTGGAAAATATTTTATTGAAGTTTGGAAAGCGTGCGGGGTTGATATGGATAAAGTTGAGATTATCTGGGCAAGTAAAATTATGGATGATATTAATTATTGGGAAACGATTTCTGATTCAATGAATTGGTTA
>CBDVES010000127.1:0-1757 GCA_965373065.1 uncultured archaeon
AAAAAAATTAAATGCAAAATTAATTGAATTAAAAAATAAAGGACATTTTACCTTAAATGGAATGAAGACAAATGAATTCCCAGAGTTATTAAAAGAAATTATTGAATTAAACCAAGCATACACTGGTTCAGGAATTTTAATTAATTCAAATAAATTTAATGGATTAGACAATGAAAAAGCAAAACAAGAAATAACAAAATATTTAATAAAAAATAAATTAGGCAGAAAATCTGTTCAATATAAATTAAGAGATTGGTTGATTTCTCGTCAGAGATATTGGGGGACCCCGATTCCTGTTGTTTATTGTGACAAGTGCGGAGTTGTGGCTGTTCCTGAAAAAGATTTGCCTGTGATTTTACCTGAAAAAGTTAAGTTTGGAAAAGGCAATCCTCTTGCGACAAATGAAAAGTTTGTGAATGTAAAATGCCCGAAATGTGGGAAAAGTGCAAAAAGAGAGACAGACACAATGGATACTTTTGTTGATTCAAGTTGGTATTTTATGAGATACCCTGATAATAAAAATGAAAAATCTGCTTTTGATAAAAAGAAAATTAATTCTTGGCTGCCTGTTGACCAGTATGTTGGAGGGGCAGAACATGCATGTATGCATTTGCTTTATTCAAGATTTTTTACAAAAGTTTTAAGGGACATGGGTTTTGTGGATTTTGATGAGCCATTTATAAAGTTATTTAATCAGGGAATGTTGCATGCCAGCGACGGGAGAAAAATGTCAAAGTCTCTGGGAAATGTTATTAATCCTTCAGATGTTGTTCAGACAAAAGGAGCAGATGCTTTAAGATTAACTTTAATGAGTTTTGCATCGCCTGATTCAGATACTGCCTGGGATGATAAAGTTCTTCATGGAAGTTTAAAATTTTTAACAAAAGTTTATGAAAAATTCAATAAAATTAAAATTTGCACCCAAGGGTGTACCCCGAACAATATTCAAAAGAATATTGTTACTAAGGGCAGCAAATCTTCTGCGAAAATTGAGAGTAAATTAAATAAGACAATTAAAGAAGTAACAAATCAAATTGAGAATTTTAAATATAATCTGGCTGTGATTAAGATTAGGGATTTGTTTAATTCTTTGGGCGAGGAAGAGAGCAAAGATGTTTTGGAGAAAAGTTTGAGATTGTTACATGTTTTTTGTCCGCACATTACAGAAGAACTTTGGTCAAAACTTGGGAATAAAAATTTTATTAGCATGGCTAAGTGGCCTGTTGCTGACGAGAAAAAAATTGATGAGAAGTTTGAGAGACAAGATAAAGCAATTGGGAAACTTGTAGGAGATATTAATAATATTTTGAAATTTATAGGGCACCACAGGCGTACCCCGAAAGATTTTAGTAAAAAATCTTTACAAGGGGCAGAGAAAAATCCAAAAATTTATGTTTATGTTTTACCGAATGAAAAAGAGTTTTATTCTAAAAATTTGGAAGAGATAAAAAGGCGATTGAGCAAATCCGGAAGAGTTGGAAGACCTCTTAAAATTTTTGCAGTTAATGACAAAAAAAAGTATGACCCTGAAGATAAAAGTAAAAAAGTAAAACCTGGGAGACCAGGAATTTATTTAGAATAAAAACAATTAAATACTTTGATTTTTAATTAGTTTTAGGAATAAAATTCCTAAAGTCCTTAGGGCTTTGAACAATTAAAAAGGAGGATAAAATGGTTTGGACAGCAGTTGAAAATATAGCATTGATTGTAATTATTGCTGGTTTGATAAAGATGTTTGTTATTTTGATTAAGCCTCA
>CBDVES010000128.1:0-1726 GCA_965373065.1 uncultured archaeon
CCAAGAAATGATCTTTTTTTTAATAAAAAATTTATATTTAAAGATTATCAAAATAAATTTAAACTATTTAAATATAAAAAAATTATTTTATATGCTCCTACCTTTAGAGACAATTACCTAAATGTAACTCCATTTTCAAATTACTTCTTAAATAAATTAAATGAATATCTAAAGATTAATAATTTTTTATTTTTAATAAAGAAGCATCCGTCAGAAAAAAAGATTAATATTCCTTCAAGGTTATCTAACATATTAGATATTTCAAAGAAATTAGAGGATATTCAAGAGATTTTAGTGCATACGAATTTATTAATTACGGATTATTCAAGTGTATCATTTGATTTTGCTATAATAAATCGACCAATTATATTTTATTCTTATGATTATTCAAGTTATTTAGAAAAATGTAGGGATGTTTATTATGATTATTATAAAACTATGCCTGGACCATTTGCAGATAATGAAGAGGATTTACTTAAATTAATCAAAACTGCGGACAACTGGTCTTTAAGAAAAGATTATAAATTAAAATATGCCTCGTTTAGAGATAAATTTAATAAGTATAAAGATGGTAATTCAAGTAAAAGATTAATAAATCTCCTATTAAAAAGAAAATGAAGAAAATAAAAAAGGTTATTACTTATGGAACTTATGACTTATTACATCCAGGTCATATAAATTTATTAAGACGGGCAAAAGCTCTTGGGGATTATCTTATTGTTGGTTTATCTACAGATGAATTTAATACCCTTAAACATAAAACTTCTTTTTTTAACTATAAACAAAGAGAGTTAATATTAAAATCGTTAAAATATGTCGACAAAGTAATTCCTGAAAATTGCTGGGAACAAAAGATAAAAGATATAAAGAAATATAAGATTGATATTTTTGTCATGGGGAATGACTGGGAAGGTAAATTTAATGATTTAAAAAAAACTTGTAAAATTAGATATTTACCAAGAACTAAAGATATTTCTACAACGAATATAAAACAAAGATTGAAAGTTAAATAATCATTTTGGATTATCTTTCCCTAAAATTATCCCAAAATAAATCAAACTTGTTCCTATAACTCCAATTGTCCAACCAACTCCAATTCCTATTAGCCCTTTGTGCATTAACAAATAACTCAATCCGAGAATTGAAACAGCATTAAAAAAATTCATCAAAACAATTTCCTTAATCATTTTTTTAACCCTAAACACCATCCCAAAAATTGAATTCACCCCAACAAAAACCCCACTCAAAGCAACAATCTGCAAAAACCTAAAACCTTCTCTTGAATACTCCTCGCCAAAAGCCAACAAAATCAAATCTCCAAAAAACACAGTAATTAAAATTCCAGGAATCATAATCAAACTAATTATCTTAACTGCTTTCTTAACCTGCTCCTTCAACTTCTTTTCGTTATAACTGCCTTCTGCAAACAGACTCTGCGTCGTTGCCCCAGGAATCACAAAAAGCAATCCTGCAATCATCATCGCCATATAATAATAAGCAGTTGTCTCTGGACCAATCATGTTTGTTATCATCAACGGCAAAACCATTAAAGGCAAACCCCCGATAAAACCTGCAACATAATTTCCAAAACTATATTTTCCTATTTTTCTGATTATTGTGTCATGAAACACAAACCTTAATTTGTATTCAAACTTATACACAAGAACAACAAAACTAAAAACAACTGCAATCAGCAGGGAAATCATCCACGAACTAAAAATCCCGT
>CBDVES010000129.1:0-1699 GCA_965373065.1 uncultured archaeon
AGCAATTACCAAATAATCATATATTTGTTTGCTCTTGAAATTAAGGGAATATTCAATAATATTTTTTCTTTGCATTTCAGTGAAAATCCCTTCTTTGACAAGTTCCTTAAGATATGGTTTTATTGTCTGGTGTGGTTTTTTTAATAAGTCTGCTAATTCTTTGAGATAATACTTTTTGCTATAATCATTAACAAATAACATTACAATTTTACTTTTAGTAATTTTTTTTACCATGTGATAATATTAATTACTTCTCTTTTATAAACCTTTTTATATGGATTAAAATACCTTTTCCACCAATCCCAAGCAACCACAAAAAGCAATTTTCTCGCAATAATTTAATTGTTCATTAATTTTTAGTAATAACAAAAAGTATATTCTCCGACGACGAAATTCTTATAAAGAATTTAGTTCTTAATTTTTGTATGGTGACAAAAAGGGAGATAAAAAAAGGGTCAGTTAATTTTCCGCAAGTTCATAGTTGTATATATAACATGTATAACAATACAAGGTTGGGTTTAATCTGGCAACTGAGATTTTGTTGTAACAGACAAAGTGAAAAAATAATTAGAAGGAGGTTAAAAATATGAAAAAATTATTAAGTTTATCAGTAATGGCTTTTTTAGTTTTAAGTGTGATGCCGATGGTTGCTCCTGTTAGTGTAGGAACAGGTGTTGGTATTGACCTAACAACAGAAGATTTTGAACCTTTAGTTTGGTTATGTGATGGTAGGGTTGTTTATGATGATGCAACAGAACCAGGTAGAATGACTGGGGATGGAGATACACTTTATGAAAGAATGAACAACTATGCTTTTGAAGGTGAACAAATTTATTGGGAAGTTCTTGTAATGGACAAAAATGGTGTTGAAAAAATACAAGATGTTTTTGCCACTATTGGAGATGTTCAGGGAATAGGAAATGACATTGAAGTAAACTGTCAAAGATCTACAAAGCATTATATGGATAGTTCATGTAATGCAAAAATTTTGGAAGAAGATGTTGAGTGGAATCCTGACTTGATGGAATACTATGATTGTACATTTACTGTTGAAACACCACTAAGCATGTATGGAGAATATTGGATAACTGTTGAAGCAATGGATTTAGATGGTTTATCTGGTGTAATGGCTGAAAATGAATACTGGTTTTTGAATCCTGTTATTGCTTTAAGCATTGACGGAGTTTTAGTGTTTGATGATGTAAGACCAGGAACAAGTTCTTATTCAGAAACTCTATTAATTGGTAATGAAGCGGATATAGGTTCAGGAGTTAGATTAGATATGTTTATATCAGGAACAGATTTTTACGACTCAATGAGTTCAGGAGCAATGTGCCCAACTACAAACCAATTAAGTTTGGATGCATTTAGTTACTTTGCAACACATGGTGCTTACTCTACACAAATGGATGGTAGGAACGACGCAGAAGGTTATGTGCCAATTGGATATGGAATAGGATTTAATGATCCAAATCCCTTTTATGGAACTGTTCCTTTAGATGTAGATGGTTATGAAATTATGCAAGCTGGACCAACTAATGGACCATACTGGCAATCAAACATCCTTTCACCAGGTGCAGAGATGGCATTGACATTTAGATTAGACTTGCCAGAGCCATGTAATGGTGACTTTGACTCAGGACAGATTTATTTCTGGGGAGAAGCTATTTAAAATTTCTTTTTTTTATTTTTTATTTTT
>CBDVES010000130.1:0-1607 GCA_965373065.1 uncultured archaeon
TTTTATGGGCTCTTCTTATTTTTTCCGGGTAAATTCTATTCAGCCAATAATTTTTAACTATTTTTTCTGCAATATAATTGTTTAATCCCTGCAAAGAAAAACCCATATTAGAATTTTCCTTTATCTTCCAGTCTTTTAATCCAACATAATCTTCAACAACCTGGATTGTATCAAAAATTGCTTTTACTTCTCTTAAATCCTGATGGCTTTTCCTGTAAAGAATATATGATTTTGCTGTTTTAGCATGCCTCTCTTCTATCAAAGTTTTTTCAACAATATCCTGAACTTTTTCAACATTAGGAATGCCTCCCTCAAATTCTTTTTCAATCTGCCTTACAACTAGTTCTCCTAAATATTCTGCTCTGTTTTTATCTGTTCCTCCTACTGATTCAACTGCTTTCCAAATTGCAGTAACTATTTTATCAGGTTCAAAAGGAACAATTTTTCCTTTTCTTTTTATTATTTTTTCAATTGTGCTTTTCATCTTTTCTTTTCTAACATTCTTCTGTGCTGTTTAATAAATTTTGCTTTAAACATTTTTAATATTGATTATACATTTTTTTATTTTTAAAATCTCAAAATAATTCCGTTTTATTTTTGAGCATGTTTTTTTATAATTTCAAGTTTGTTAATCTTTTTATTTAATTTTATAAATTTTTTATTTCATGTTTAAAATCTTTTATGTGCTGGAAGTCCCTATATACCGATACAAATCTTATATAAGCCACGTTGTCGAGTTTTTTTATTTTTTTCATGACCATTTCCCCAAGAACAGAACTCTTGATTTCTTTTTTCCCTTTTCGTCTTAGTTGTTCTTCAATTTGGTTTATCATTTTGTCAATTTTTACTTTTGGAATCGGGCGTTTTTCAAATGCCTTTTCAACACCTTTTTTCAGTTTATCAATTTTGAATTTTTCCCTGCCACCATCTTTTTTAATTATATACAAATCTCCTTTGTCTACTTTTTCATAAGTTGTAAATCTTTTTCCGCATTTCAAACACTCTCTTCTTCTCCTTATGCCTTCAGGAGAATTTCTCTTGTCAGTTACTTTCAAGGATGTGTTTGAACAAAATGGACAATTCATTTTAATGATTAACAAAATATCAACTTAACAAGAGGATACAATATATTGTATATCACTTACCTCTTTGTTACTATAAATTGTATAAGCAAAAAGATTAGCAATAAATAGTATTTAAATATTTATAACTACTAATAAGTTTACTAAAATTAATTAAAAAAACAATTAATAATTTCCATTTAATATATTCTTTGCAATAAACAAATAGAAGTTTTGATTTTTTATTTTTGTTATCATAGTAATATCATCTTTGTTTGATCCCCCTTCCTTATATCTTCTTTTTAAAAAGATTCTAAAATTTCTATCCCCCATGTTTATGGCATCTATAAGTTTTTTTTCTAATTTTTCTTTTTTTGGGCTTAAAATTGTGCAATATTTCAAGATTGTATCTATAAACGCGACCCCATATTTCACATCTTCTGGATGCAGACCCATTACAGGAGTTATTTTTTTAAGACTGCTAATTGTGATAGTATTTTCAATTCTTTTATATATCTCTTTTGCATACTCTCTATGTTTTTTACT
>CBDVES010000131.1:0-1532 GCA_965373065.1 uncultured archaeon
TTTTATCATTAGAGATAAAAATTATTATTTCTTTAACAAAATCTTGTATTTTTTCATTAATATTAAAATCGCAAAATTCTTTTAATCTCTGACTATCTTTAGTAGTTTCCTTTGAAGGAGCAATTAAAATTAATTTTTTTATTTTCATTGGTTTTTCACTAAGCCACCTAATCATAAATGCTCCACCTGCACTATGCCCAATTAAAATACTATTTTCATTAATTTCTAATTTTTCAAATTCTTTTTTCCAATCTTCATAATTTGGTTTCCAAGGTTGAGGCATTAAAAGATTCTGTGTTTTAATCCCATGGTTTTCTAATTTAGTTTTCATCCAAACAATCCAATGTTTTTTATTTTGAGGGGGTTCATCTTTCCTTTCTCTTTTGGGAGAACCATGAACAATAATACAATTTGTTTTTGGTCTAATAACTTCCTTAATTTCCAAACCATATTTCTTAGCAAATTCAAAATCTCTTTGGTCATGTGCAGGAACACCCATCACCATTCCAGAACCATAATCAGCAACAACAAAATTCCCTGCGTAAACAGGAATTTTTTCTTTTGTCATAGGATTAATTGCATAACTTCCTGTGAAAACTCCCTGCTTTTCCAAATCAACAGAATCCTTTTTACCCTCGCTAGAGGGCCTCGAAGAGGTACTCGCGCCTCCTTGGTGTACACCCCTGGGTGCCGAAACACTTTTTATTTTTTTCAGAAAATTTTCAACTTGTTTTTTCTGTTCTTTAGTAACTAACTCCATTAACCTTTCATGCTGTGCAGAAATCACCATAAAAGTCACACCATAAATTGTATCAGGACGAGTTGTAAAAACAGGGAATTTTTTATTTGAAATAATTTTTTCAATAAATTTTCTCAAAGAAACCAAATCTTTCTTATCTTTATCATAATGAAATGTTTTTATGCCAACAGATTCAGCACTCTTCACTGCATCTTTATTATGTTCAAAATAAATAACATCTTCTGCACTTAAATCAAATTGTTTAAGCAAAGTTTTGTAGTATTCAGGATTTGTTTTTTCTGGATTATGTTTTAAAGTGAAAATTTCGTAAGGCATATTATTTAAATCAAATTTTTTTATCTCTTCATCATTAGCATTCGTTAAAATTATTTTTCTATTTGAAAATTCTTCCAGTAAATTGTGCATCTCCTTAAAAATGCCCTCCCCCTTAATTACAAATGCGTTTATTGCATCAACTAAAATTACCTTCTTAAAATTACTTTCAACCTCAAAATCAATCTCAGTCCCATAACTTTTTCCAATCCAATTTTTTTGCATTGTTTTAATTCTTTGAGGCCACTGCAAATCATCAACACAATCCAAAAGCTCATCAGCATAATCTGTAGTTTTCAAAAACCATTGCTCCAGATGCTTAATCTCAACCTCAGTGTCCTCATGCCTCCAGCACTTTCCATTATGAACCTGCTCATTTGCCAAAACAGTCCTGCATTTAGAACACCAATTTGCTGAAGATTTTTTCCGATAAGCCAGACCCTTTTCTAAAAACTTCAAA